>CAIPBN010000373.1 GCA_903863315.1 uncultured Verrucomicrobiota bacterium
ACAAGGTTGGTGATGTAGAGGTCCAGATCGTTGACCAGCTTGGTGGAGGCCACGGGATTGCCCGGCGGATCTGTCCAGGCCAGCGTGACGCGCAGCGTGTTCGTGATCGAGGCGGCGCCTGGCACGGAGACGTCGAACGCATGATACTGCCCGGAGGCCAGATGGTTGGTGATGTAGGCGCTTTCCTCAATGGCCACGATGCGGCCAGCCCCGCTGGCTGCCGTGTTGGTGAGGAAGCGGAACGCCGTCGTGGTCGGCAGCGTGTTGCTCAGGGACGGCAGGCCCCAGCCCTGATGCGAGACCAGATTGTTGACCGCGTAATCGTAGGCCGGCCCGGCGGTCCGCGCGCGGTTGATGAGCAGCGCTTTGTTGAAGGCCGGCTTGTTCGTGCGGGTGTAGTTCACGCCGAAATACTCCTGCATCAAGGCCAGCAGGCCAGAGACCCCGGCGGCCGCCACGCTGGAGCCGGATTCATAGCGGAACTGGGACGAGCCAAGCTGGTTGTCCGCGTCCGTCACGTTGGTGAAGGTGGCGGCCCGTGCAGACACCACATACGCACCCGGCGCGACGAGGTCCGGCTTCAGGCGGCCCGAGGGGCCTTCCAGCCCCACGCCCACGTTGCCGCGGCTGGAGGTGTCCAGGACTTGATCATCGCTGTCCGTGTGCGCCACCGAGAGCGGGTCGTTCGTGGCGACGATCAACCGGAACTGTTCCAGCGCCCCCACGGTGATGACGTTCTTGGCCGTGGCCGGCGAGAGGATGGTGTCCGGCGAGCCCCCCAGCCCGCCGCTGTTGCCGCTGCCGATGTTGCCGGCGGCGAACACATGGGTCATCGGCTGGTCGTTCGTGCGCGCCGGATTGGAGTCGCGCACCGCCTCATCATAAATCGCCGAGTAAATGTCGTAGGCCGGGATGGGATAGCCCCAACTGTTGTTCACGATGTAGATGTTCGAAGCCGTGGAGGAATTCGTGATGAGGAACTCGTGGGCATAGTTGGTGAACCCGCCCTCGAACAGGGACATCGGGTAAAGCATCGCGCGCGGAGCCATGCCGCGGTAGCTGGCCCCGGCGATGGAGCCATTCGTGGCGGTCGGAGCGGGGCCGTCAATCCCCGCGATGACGGCGCCCATGAACGTCTCATGGCCATTCAGGTCCGTGGCGGGGCTGTTGCCATCCACATACGTCCGGCCCGCGAGCGACGGATGGCTGAGTTCCAGCCCGGAGCCGACGATGCCCACCGTGGCCCCAAGCCCCGACAGGTTGAGCCAGTTGCCCGCCGGGGAAGGC
Organism: uncultured Verrucomicrobiota bacterium; assembly: GCA_903863315.1. Taxonomy (GTDB): domain Bacteria; phylum Verrucomicrobiota; class Verrucomicrobiia; order Limisphaerales; family SXTU01; genus SXTU01. Next base: position 1,288 of record CAIPBN010000373.1, read on the forward strand.
GTGGTTGTGTCCGAGGAAACCCCGAGCCGCACGCGGGACAGATCGTTGAGGAGCACCGGCTTTTGATACGCCTCAATGTTCTGCACCGCTGTCATCTGCGCCAGCGCCACCAAGCTGTCCGCCGGCGGCACGATGGTGACGACATGGCCGAACGGGAACCGCTGCTGGCCCTTGACCTCCGCGCCCATCGCACGCAGATCTGCCAGCGCCTTTTCCTGCGTCCCCGCAAACACCACGAGATTCACCCAGCGGCCGGCGGGGATGGGCTCCTGCCGGACCGCGAAGGGCAGCAACTGCATGTCCAGTTTGTAGAAGGGCTCGAAGGGCAGCACGCTCTGCACATGCGGCGCCCGCTTGAGCTGCTCCGCCACCGCCGCGCTCGCCCGCACGAGATAGGCGTTGTTGGGCACGTAGCTGACGAATTCCGCCCCGGCCCCGCGCAGCACGGCGCGGAAGCGATCATCCACCGCCCCGCGCGCCTGCACCACATAGCTGCCCGGGTCGGCCTTGGCGCGGAGATGTTCCGGGATGTTCAGCCGCAGCGGCTCCAGCGTCTCCACCAGGGCATTGCGCAGCAGCACCGCCGTCTCGCTGCGGAACAGTTCCGCGTCCGGCTTGCTGGTGTTGCGGATGCGAAAGGGAAACTTCGGATCTTCGCCCAACGCGTTCACCTTGGCGCTGGCGGCAGAAGCGACGGCCGGGGCGGCCGGCGGGGAGGCGGGGAGGACAGGCTGCTTGTTGGTGAGCCGGTCCCACAGGCGGACGCGGGCGGTCTCGCGCTCCTCGACGGGCGAGGTCAGCTCGCGCAGCCGGCGCTGCTCCCCCTGGCGCAGCACCAGCGCGGCTGCTCCCAGAAGCAGCAGGCCGACCAGAAACCAGTTTCGGTTTTTCATACGCATTACCGCCACGGTGGACTCACTCTAGTTCACTGAACGAACGACGAACAATACGGTGGATTGCTGAACGAAAAGGGGTGACGCCACGCCGCAAGGAACCTTCGATAACCCGTGCCGTCTTGGACTGCGGCGGGAAGCGAAGCGCCACGCCGCTTTGGCGTCCTGCGCAGCAGTCGTGAGGGGGACACTCTTGTCCCCGGTGCCAAAGGTCTGCGCCGGTCGGCTGATCGGGGACAGGAGTGTCCCCTTTACGGCGCGCAGGGGCCGCTCCGCGGAAAGCCAAAGCGGTGTCGCCGCTGCGCTCTGCCACCGCAGTCCAAGAAACAAGGTGCGGACCTCCAAACATCCACCCATCACGTTGAGGCCAGGACGCTCTCCCGCTTGAACCCGTGCCGGCGACTTCCAGTCGCCGCGTTGCGGGTGGATTGCTCGGCGCGGGTTCGAGCTGCTGCGGCCCACGGACGGCGGCTGGAAGCCGCCGGCACAGGTTTGCTGCCACCGCCGGCAGCACTGCATGGGAGTGGCACGCGCTCATTTGTCGGCGTTGATCAGCTTGAACTCTTCCACCACCACGCGGGGTGAGACCAGCGTGGGCGCTCCCGCCGGCAAGGGACGCGGCAGCATCCCGGGCTCCGGCAGGCCGTCAATCCGCACCACGGCGCGCGAGGCGACTTCACCGGTGATCTGGTAGTTGGTCACCATGCCTTGGAAGGTGCCGCCGCCCACATACACGCCGCGCTCGGCCGGCCGCAGCGACTGGCCGTAGGCGTAGATCACGATCCGCGGACTGGTCTCCAAGGTGAGGAGCCCCAGCGTCTGCTGCGGGATGCGCTCGATGATGTTGTCCTGCAGGGAGCTGGACACGCTCAAGGAAATGGCGGGCGACTCCAGCGGCCACCAGTAGGAAGACGCCGAGGTGCGCAGGTTGGAGTAATTCAACAGCGGATTCGGCGGCGTGTTCGCCGGCACGCCGCGCGTGGCCTGGTAATACCAGCCCTGCCAGTAAACCCGGTTGCCGGCGGCATATCCGGTGTTGGGCTGCCAAGGAATCGCTCCGTTCAAATACGGCGACTGCACGGACAGCTCCGGCGTGCTGAGGACGGCCCCCATGCGATTGAAGGAACGCGAGAAATACGGTTCCCAGATGCCCGGGTTCAAATGCGGCGGGTAGTTGATGTTGCCGGTGATCGTGGAGTAGTAGGACACGCCATGATGCGCCACCACGTCGCCCACGGTGTAGGTCGCGGTGCTGTTCCAATAGTAAACATTGGTCCAGTTGGCGAAGTTGCCCGCCGTGGTCTGGGTGTAGGGATTCTGGGCCTGGTTGCCGCCCGAGATCGCGCGGTAATAGGCGATGCCCGCCGTGCCAAACCAGTAGCCCGCCACGTCGCCCGCGCTGTAGTTGCCCACCGGGCTCCACATGGGAATGCGCTGCTTGGCGTTGATGATGCCGTTGGTGGCGCTGCCCACGATGGCGGCGAACTGCCAAGTCTGCGGCGTAATCGCCATGCTGTCACGCGCCGCCACGACAGTCGGGCCACCATTGGAAACCACCAACACACCACCTAACGCCGCCGCCCACGCCGCGCTGTTGGTCTGGTTCACCGAGAGCAAGCCGCGCGTCGTGTCCGAGCTGAGGGCGGTCGAAAGCACGTCCACCAGCCGCCAGTCGTTGGTGGGATGCGTGTCCGCGCTGCGCGCCCAGAAGAACCAGTTCGTCGGGTTAGGCGAGTCGGACTTGAGATAGAACGTCTGCCACGGCGTGCCGCGATGGACACGCCCGATCCAGCCGAGATTGGCGAACTTGCGCTGCGGGAAATTCCACTGGTCGGAATTGAAGACGCCGGCGTCCTTGAGTCGCTGATCGTAGGCGGGCGGGGCCACGTAAAGGTAGTTGGGCAGATTGGCGATGCGGGTCCCGAATGTGTCCAGTGAACGGCCCCACGGCATGTAATAGCGGTTGATGCCCCCGTAGGTGAACTGCTGGAAGCGTCCATTCACAAAGCCCATGCCGGTCTGATACACAGTGCCCGGCGGCGGGATGGGGCCCGGCGGCAACGACAGTGGCGTGGCCTGATCCGCAGAGGCCCCGCGGAACGTGTCCTCCAGATCACGACCGTTGTAATGCACAAAGGGATCATTCACCTCCCAGCTCTTGGCGACGGCCACCAGGCGCGTGGGATTGAACGGCGTCTGGATGGAAGTGGACGGCGAAGGCAGGAAGTTGACCGGCAGCGCGGTGGGCAGCCCGAGGAAACGTCGGAAGCGATCGATCTCGCGCAGCAAGGGCGTGTTCAGGCTCCACTGCCGCCATTGGTTGGTGGTGAGCGCGTTGACGTTGGTGTTGAGGCACAGGGCGATCTGGTTGCTGATGCCCAGAGTCGGGGCGAAGACGGACCGGTTGGTGATGTAGGGCCGCGGATCCCAGAACGCCGCCCCGGCATCCGCCGGCCCGTTGGTCACCAGCAGCGCGGAGGCGAGGTCGGCTCCCAGGATGAGGTTGGTGAGCGTGACGAAGTCCACCACCCGCCCGCCGACCGGCTCATACATCACGTAGCGCAGGCTGTTGTTGATGTGCACGCCGAGCTTCATTTCCGGGAAGCCGTTGGAACGGCCAAAGATGGACGGGCCAGTTGGCGTCGGGCTGGCCGGGAGGAAACCGCCATTGGTGAAGCCCGCAAGCGGCGGGAAGTTCGTGCCGTAGGCGTAACCCCGGGCGGGAGTCGCGGACAGCACCGGGAAGTCCGCGAAGAAGAAACCCTTGAAACTGGCCAGATAATTATTGCCCGAGAAGCCCGTCCACGTGTTGGCCGCAATGTTGGTCGAGATCGTGTTGGTGACGACGTTGGTGTAAACCGGCCCCAGCTCGTTTGTCAGCGTGACCTGGGAAATGACCGAGGCTTCCAGTTGCAACTCGCGCGGGAAGGTGGCCGCATAGGAGTTCCAAGCCTCGAAGGCGAAGATGTTGCTCAGGGTGATGACCAGCGACTGGTTCGTCTGCACGATGGCGCTGGCGCTGAAGTTGGTGGCGTTGGTCTTCACGAACTCCAGCCGCCGCGTGGCCGAGAAGATCGTCTGCGCTCCAAACTCGTTGAAGTTCGGATACCCCTTCCGCGCGCCGATGATCACCGGGATGCCCGCCACCAAGCTCGCGTCATTCACGCCATCGCCCGTCGGGGTGAGGCCCGTGCCGTTGGTATACATGGCCCACCGGCTGTTCGGATCCGCGAGGTCCACCATCGGCATGGCCAGCATGTTGGCGGAGTCGGTGCCGTTGGTGGTGTAGCCGTAAATCTTGATGAAGTCGTTGGAAGGCCAGCCGTTGGTGTTGAACGCGAAGAGCGGGCGGAACACGGTCGGATACGCCGGAGCCGCGCTGTTGGTCGTGGTGGCGTCGTAAAGGTTCGCCGTGAACTGGAGGAGCCTATGCACCAGCGGCAGGTAGTAGTTCCCCGCCACGCTGAAGATGGGAATGTTGGTGATGCTGATCGTGGCCTGATAGTTCGTGCCCACGAAGTTGGTGCCGAAGTAGAGATTGGTGAGCGTGACGTTGGTGTCGCCGCCGCCGAAGCCAATCCAGTTGGTGTTCAGGAAGACCACCGGAGTGATGCTGGCGCGGATCATCAGCTCGGCGGCGTTGTAGAAGAAGTAGTTGGGATCCCAGTCCTTGAACCCGCCGAGCGCCCCGCCGGAGGTTTCCAAAACGATGTTGCTGCCCACGTAGGGGGCATTGGACCAGTTGAGGTTGATCTGGTTCGTGGTGGCCCAGGAATTCACGCCCACGGAGGAGATGAGGTTGTAGAAGGTGCGGCGGTTGTGGTCATCCGCCGGGGCGGTGGTGACGCTGTTGCTGCCCGCAAAAACCAGATTAGTGGTGAACACCGCAGAGTAGGCCCGGCCAGACTGGAACACTTCGTTGATGTCCAGAAAGCGCTGGGCCAAGGCAGCGGTGTTGCTTCCTCCCTGCCAACGCTGCGCCGCCGTGTCCGCCGCGTCCGATGTGAGCAACAGGGTCGTCATGACGGGGCCATTGCCCCGGATGTCAAACCGTGGGCTGGGCGCAAACAGATTGGCCGCCGGGATTGCCCCAAAGAGCGTGTCGAACGTGGCAAAGGTGTTGGCATTCCCGTTGTTGCGGAACAACTGGAGGGAGAGCGCATCCTGAAACGCAATCCCCAGGCTAGTCCCCGCCCCGCTGTTGTAGTTGTAGCTCCAGACCGCCGGGTTCAGGTCCGCCAGCACCGCCGCCATGTTCATCTCGTGTGCCCCCACGCCGTTGTTCCGGAGGTAACCCTCCGTGTTGCCTGCATTGAGCTTGGCCTGATTGTGAATCAGGTTCAGATCCACCGTCTTGCCCGCCGGCACGGCCACGTAGGTGTAGCGGCTCAGAAACCGGTTCGTGGGACCGTGCGGCACGTCCGGATACTCCAGCACCCCAATCCAGTGCGGATCCCCCGCCACCAGCCGGTCCGTGTAATCAAACATCCGGTTGCGGTTGAAATCGAGATAGTAGCGCCCCTGGTAGGTCTCGTTGGCGTTCGCGTCGAACGGCGTCGTGTTGTTGTAAAAGGAGGAGAAAACCGGAGCCCGCGGGTCGAGGCGCAGGTTGGCCAGATTGGTCAGCCACGGGTTCAAGCCTTGGGCCAGCGCGTTCGTGTGGTTGACGTTGGTGGGACTGAAGGTGCCGTTCACCGCATAGCCATAGTTCTGGTAGTTCGTCGGCACCGTGAGCCAGTAATTCCACTTGTCCCCGGTGGAGAGCAGTCGAACCAGCACCTCGCTCTGCGCCCGGGCCAACCCGATCTCCATCGCATTGCGTGACTCACCCTGGGAGCTGATAGATTCAATGGCGCGCCGCTCCCGCCGGGCCACCCCGAGGAAAGCGACCACCATGAAGGTGACAAGCGAGAGCATGATCAGCGTGGCCACCAAGGCGACGCCCGACTGGCGGACCTGCTGCACCGTCGGCCATGCCCAAAGCCGTGCCGGCGACTTCCAATCGCCGTCCATCCGGTGAGACGCCGCCGGCAGGAGACCCAGGCAGCGCAGCGACTGCTTGCGCATCGCACCCCAACCCGAATGGAAGTTAATCTTCATTGCTGGCTGTTGCGGATGGGAATGTGCATCCGGAAAAGATGCACGCTGTCCACGTTGGTCGAGAGAAAGCTGACCATGTCCACCGGGCCGAAGGAACGCGCGCGGCTCGCGGTCTTGGCGTCCACGTAGCCCAGCTCGACGGTCACATGGGTGGGCACATCGGCGTTGGTGAGGAAGCCGCCAGGCGGCACCGCGAAACCGTTTGTGGTGCCCACCACCCGGAAATGCACCACGTTCTCCGCCACCCGCTGCGGATTGCTGGCGGCATAGTTGATCGTCTGGTAGGTCGGCGAGAAGCGGTTGCCACTGGTGGTCCAGCGGTAAAGCGTGCCGAGCCCCGCTGTAACGTTGCTCACCGGCGCGGTGCTGTCCGCCACCCAATACCGCATCGCCAGCCAATTGGTTGGCGTGGCCTCGGCATCAAAGGCCAGGAAATAAACGTCATCCAGCGTGTTCATGTGGATGTTCGTGCCGTTGTTGGTCATCCCAAAGGCGGTGGTGGCCCAGTTGGTGCCGGTGAAGAAATTCACCGCCGCGCTGCCCAGCGGGGAATACGCGGCCACCAGTTGCGAGAGATCGCGCCGCAGCAGCTCCGCCGCCGAGCGTCCGCTCTCGAACTTGTCCACCTCGCGCACCGCCTTGCGCATCTGCTCCTGCGTCTGGTCAAACATCTTGTAAAGCGCCAGCACGATGAAGGAGATGAGGCTCACCGCGATGAGCAGCTCCAGAATCGTGACGGCCCGGCGAGGACGTCCGGGCCACGATCCAGAAACCGCACGTGGGAACCCTAAACCAGCGCTGGTAGGGCGCGCTGTCCTCAGCGCGCCGCCGAGGTCTCGTGGCGTCCGGGTAGCCGACGGCGGGGTGAGGACACCCCGCCCTACCAGGCACAGGTTCATGGAGAGGCAATTGGAGGGCGGCAAGTTCATTGGCCTCGATAAGTGCTGCCGTTGAACACGTAGCCGCCGGTGTCATTGGTCAACTGCCCGCTGATCATCGTGCGGACCACCATCCGGCCGTTCCCGAAGCGGCTGGGGAAAACGCCGGGGGCCGCCTCATACACCGGCCACTGGAATGTGAGCTTCACCTCGTAGAGGTTGTTGGAGAGGTAGGCGTTCGGGCTGGGGCTGTAGGGCAGCAGCGGTCCGTTGTTGTTCGGGTCGCCGACGTAATTGTTGACCTCGGAGGTGACGACATAGCTGAACGCCACGGCGGAGGAGCCGGCGGCGGCATCCGCCAAGTTGCCGCTCATGGCGCGAAGGTGGGCGCGCACCACGTTCGTCGCGTTGGTGGTGTCCCAGCGGGGGATGCACAGGCGCTTCACCAAATCCAGCGGCGTGTAGTTGGTGCC
>CAIPBN010000374.1 GCA_903863315.1 uncultured Verrucomicrobiota bacterium
AAGGGACGGTTCAGCAGCCGCAGGGCGGCTTTACGATGACACCCGCAGGTGGCGCAAAACTCATCGAGGATGCGCGTCTTGTGCGGACGACCGGCGCGGCCGTAGCGGCCGTGAATGCGGGCTAGGGCCTCGCGCTTGGGCGGACTGACTCATTTTCGGGGCTTGGGTAACCACGAATCTGAGTCAACGTATCGTCGGACGCCTCGTCCAACTCCCCGCCTCGGTAACATTTAATCTGAGTCAACTCGGGGCCGCGTCAGGCGCAGAACCACCGCTTGACCTTTGCCTGCCGCCCGGCATAGTGCGCGGCCCGGCACATTCCCGCGCCCGGTGACCGCCTGCATCCCGTTGGCTTTCGCTGCGTGGGGTTTGGTCACTAGCACTATGGACACGCCGGAAAACATTTTTGATATGCAGCACATCCGCAACATCGCCATCATCGCGCACGTGGACCACGGCAAGACCACGCTCGTGGACTGCCTCCTCAAACAGTCCGGCACCTTCCGCGCCAACCAGGCCGAGACGCAGGTCGAGCGCCTGATGGATTCGATGGACCTCGAACGCGAGAAGGGCATCACCATCCGCGCCAAGAACGCCGCGTTCAAATACAAGAACTACCACATCAACATCGTGGACACTCCTGGCCACGCCGACTTCGGCGGCGAGGTGGAGCGCATCATGAACATGATTGACGGCGTGCTGCTGGTGGTGGACTCCACCGACGGCCCGCAGGCGCAGACGCGCTTCGTGCTGCGCAAGGCGCTGGAGGCTGGTGCCAAGCCCATCGTGGTCATCAACAAGATTGACCGCGACAACGCGACGCCCAAGAAGGTGCTCGACCTCGTGTTCGAGCTCTTCATGTCACTCAACGCGACGGACGAGCAGCTCGACTTCCCGTTCATATATTGTTCCGCCAAGGCCGGTTACGCCAAGACCGAGCTGGAGCACGTCTCCGGCACCATGGAGCCGCTCTTCGACGCCATCGTGAAGCATATCCCGCCCCCGCGCGCGAAGGCTGGCGACGGCTTCCAGGTGCTTGTGGCCAACCTGGATTACTCCGATTACCTCGGCCGTATCGCGTTCGGCAAAATCGTCGAGGGCAAGGTGAAGGTCAGCGACCCCGCCATCTGCCGCCACGGCGACGGCCGCATCACCAAGGGCAAGATCACCGCCATCTACCACTTCGAGGGCATGAAGCGCATCGAGGTGCAGGAGGCGCACGCCGGCGACATTGTGGGCCTGACCGGCTTCGAGGACGTGTTCATCGGCGAGACGATTTGCGACAGCGAAGCACGCCCTGCGCTGCCCTACATCCCGATTGACCCGCCGACCATTCAGATGGAATTCGCGGTCAACGACGGCCCGCTCGCCGGACAGGACGGCAAACTCGTCACCGCCCGCCACATCTGGGACCGCCTCGTGAAGGAGACGCGCACCAATGTCGCCCTGCGCATCGCACAGACCAGTGACCCGAAGATCTTCGCCGTGTCGGGCCGTGGTGAAATGCAGATCGCCATCCTGGTCGAGCAAATGCGCCGCGAGGGCCATGAAGTCCTGGTGTCACGACCTGAGGTGTTGTGGAAGAAGGGGCCTAATGACACCGCCCTTGAGCCCATTGAGAAGCTCTTCGTGGAGGTGCCGAACGAAAACCTCGGCGCCATCATGGAGAACCTGTCGCAGCGCAAGGCGCAGATCACGAACATGAACCACGTCGCCGACACAGTGTCGGTCGAGGCGCTGGTGCCCATGCGCGGCCTCATCGGCTTCGAGACCGACCTCGTGAACATGACCAAGGGCATGGGCGTGATGAGCCACCTGTTCCACGAATACGGCGAGGACCGCGGCGAGATCGCCGCCCGCAAGAACGGCTCGCTCGTCTCGATGGACAACGGCGAAGCCACGCCCTACGCGCTCAACATGGTGCAGGAACGCGGCCGGTTGCTCGTTGAGCCCGGCGACCAGATTTACGTGGGCATGATCGTCGGCGAAAACGCCCGCGACACCGACCTCGCCGTCAATCCGGTGAAGGAAAAGAAGCTCACCAACATGCGTTCACAGGGCGACGGCAAGGGCATCCAGCTTGCGCCGCCCATGAAGCTCAGCCTCGAACGCGCGCTCGAATACATCGACGTGGACGAATACGTCGAGGCCACGCCCAAGAACCTCCGCCTCCGCAAGAAGGTGCTCGATGAAAACGCCCGCAAGCGGTCCGCGAAAACGCGCGTGATCAAGTTTGTCGAGGCCTGATCGGAGCGTCACGATTGAAGGGCGGGCTGCTACTCGGTAGCCCGCCTTTTTCCTTTTTCACACCAACGCCGAAATGGAGAACACCTGAAACGCGCTCGCAGCCTTCGGTGGCTGTTTGCCTTTGGCGTTCGGGCGTCCTGCTGGTTCACCTGGAAGAGTGAGCGGATCGGGCGCGTGGACTTCGCAGGGCGTCTCGCACTAATCTGCGCGCGTGGCTGAGCCCAATACCAATCCACCTCGTCTGCGCCTGCGCGTCACTGCGGCGGCGGAATCCGCGATCCGCAGCGGCCACCCGTGGGTGTATGACAACAGCATTCGCGAGCAGAACCGCGCCGGGACGGCGGGCGAGCTGGCGGTGGTGTTTGACCGGCGGGACCGCTTTCTGGCGCTCGGCCTATACGATCCGCTTTCCCCCATCCGCCTGCGCGTGCTGCATCACGGCAAGCCAGCGACGGCGGACGACGCCTGGTGGCGGGCACGACTGGCCGGCGCGCTGGAACGGCGCACGGGCTTGTTCGACGCCACGACGAATGGTTACCGCTGTCTGAGCGGCGAGAACGACGGCTGGCCGGGCCTGGTGCTCGACCGATATGACACGACCTACGTGCTCAAGCTCTACAGCGCCGTTTGGCTGCCGCGCCTCGACGACGTGGTGCGCTGGATCAGCGAGGCTGTGAAGCCCGAGCGGCTGGTCCTGCGGTTGAGCCGCAACATCCAGCCGGAAGCCGAGGCAAAGTTCCAGTTGCGCGAAGGGCAGGTGCTGGTTGGAGGTTTGCCGTCCGGGCCGGTGGTGTTTCAAGAGACGGGCATCCGCTTCGAGGCCGAGGTGGTGCGCGGGCAGAAGACCGGTTTCTTTCTGGACCAACGCGAGAACCGCCAGCGGGTGGAAAAACTGGCGGCGGGCCGGGAGGTCTTGAATGCCTTCAGCTTTTCCGGTGGTTTTTCGCTCTACGCCGCGCGGGGTGGGGCGCGCAGCACGACGGATTTGGACATCAGCCCGCATGCGCTGGAGTCCGCGCGCCGGAATTTCGCGCTCAATGAGGCGGACCCGCGCATCGCGGCATGCCGGCACGAGTGCGTGCAGGCGGACACCTTTGACTGGCTGGGCGGACGGACGGACGCGGACTTCGAACTCGTCATTCTCGACCCGCCTTCACTGGCCAAGCGCGAGGCGGAGCGCGAGGGGGCGGTGCAGGCCTATCACCGGCTGGTGACTTTGGGAATTCCGCGGTTGCGCCGGGGCGGCATCTTGGTAGCGGCCTCGTGCTCAGCCCATGTGACGACTGGAGAATTTTTCGGCACAGTGCTGGAAGCAATCGAAGCCTCGGGGCGGCGCTTCCTGGAGCTGGAGCGCACCGGTCATGCGCCGGACCATCCGGCGACCTTTCCGGAGGCGAGCTATTTGAAGTGCCTGTTCGTGCGGTTCGAGCCGTGAATTGGCGGTGGCAGCCGCGGGCTACTTTGCGTCGGTCTGAATCTCAATCCACAGCTCGCCAATCTGCAGTTTGTTGCCTCCGGCCAAGGTGTGGGTGGAGTTGGAAAGTTTGTTCTCCATCTGCACGCGTCCGTCCCGGAACGTCACAATCGCGGTGATCGGCGGAAAGCCCTTGTGCTTGGGGAGGTAAAGGTGGGCCTCGGGCGAGCTGCCCAGGATGACCGGCTCCGCGCCGAGGTTGATCACCGTGCGTTCGTTCTCGTGCCAGTGGACGATCAAGGCGGCTTCGCGGGCGAGCTTCTCCACCAGCGCGACGACCAGTCCAATGGTCAGGCCCAGAATGGCCGCGCCCAACAGCCGCCCGGAAACCTCACCCGACTTCGCGAGCGCGAAGAGAAACGCCGCCGCGCCGAGACCGCCACCCAGCAGGCCGGCGAAACCCGCGCGGAACTTCGGCAGGTTGGGAATGAAGAACGCCATGCCGAAACCGAGCAGCGCGCCGAGCAGCGACCAGCCCACGATCTGCCCGGCCTTGATGATGACGGGCAGAATCTGGTCGGCCTGTTCCGGAGTGAGCTGCGCGGCCACGCTGTTCGCGCCGAGCGCAAAGAGGTGCTGGCTGACGGCTCCGGAGATCAAGCCGGCGAGCAGTCCGCCACCCAGCACGAGCGCGGCCTCCTTCAAGTTAAACAAGGCCCGGCGCAGCAGGTAATTCTGCCCGGCCACGATCAGCGCCGACATGCCCACCGCGAGCAACGCCGTCCAAAGCCCGATGAACAGAGTGGTTTTGAACGAGGGGGGCTGGCGCTGGCTGAGCTTCGCCAAGTCGGGCGGGGGCACTTTCTTGACCTCGAAGGTCTGCACCACATTGGTTTGTCCGTGGCGGATGAACCCGCGAAATTCCTGCACCTTGCCGCCGTGCTTGATGGCTACGGTGTAGGGCGTTTGGTCCACTGGGGAGTGGAGGGAGTAGTGGTGGACAAACACCTGGTAGCGGCCCTCGGGCGCGCCATTCGTGGGCCAGTAGATATTCTCGACCGGCTGGCTGGAATACGGCGGCCGGGCATTCATGTCCACGTCCAGTTCGCCGGCGGTTAGGGACCGTTTGTGGCCATAGAAAATGCGTTCGCCGCTCGGGTCCGTGCAGTGCAGATCAAGGTCGTTGGAGTTGTCCCACATCAGGGAAATCTGCACATCGCCAGTCTTGGCCTCCTCCCGTTGCAGGCGCTTCTGCAACTCGTTGCTGAAGACCAGCACGGGGGCGGCGGGCTGGCCCTTGGCCTCCTCGCCGGCTTGTGGCACGGGGGGCTTGATCCGTCTGAGCAGCGGCTCGCCGGCGGCCCAGCCCAGCACGCAGCCCAGCGCACCCAGCAGGCCAAACAACACGGGCTTCGGCATCAGATGAACCAGCTTTCGCATGCGACGCCGGATTCAAACATCTGGGCCGCGGCTTGAACAGCCGGGTGTTGACCGGACGTGCCCTGGCAGCACGCGTGGGACCGTCTGCTGCCAGCGTCGTTGACCAAGCGGTGCCTCACGTTCAAGCTCCCGCCCACACATGAGACTTTGCCGCTTCCTTGATGGCCGCGACGCGCGGGCAGGTTTTTTCTTTGATGACACCGTGATTCCGCTGGATGCGGCGGCGCGGCTCCATCGCGAGCACACGCAGCAGGATTTGAAGTTGCCAGCCGGCGACGATCTGCTCGCGCTGCTGCCCGGCGGCAGTCACTTCACCGCAGCCCGAGCGCTGGGCAGTTGGCTGGCGGAGAACCGGGGCGTTGCGGGCGGCGCGGCACTGGCGGTGGAGCAGGTCCAGTTGCTCACCCCCATCGCGCGGCCGCCCAAGATCATTCTGCTCGCCGGCAATTACAACGAGCACATCAAGGAAGGCGGCGGCCAGGCAACGGAGCGCGCGAAGACGTTCCCCTACCTCTTCCAAAAGCCGCCGACCACGACGCTCAATCATCCGGGCGCGGCCATCGTCATCCCGAAGGCGTCGCCCAACCATGTGGACTGGGAATGCGAGCTGGGCGTGGTCATCGCGCGGCGGTGCAAAGCCGTAAAGGAGGCCGAGGCGCTGCAATACGTCGCCGGCTACACGGTGGTGAACGACATTTCCGATCGCAAGTTCCGGCCCAACCCTGGCCGCGAAAAGCGGGACAAGGACTCGTTCTTCGACTGGCAGCATGGCAAATGGCACGACACTTTTTGTCCGGTCGGTCCTTGCGTGACCTCGGCTCACGCGCTGCCAGACCCGCAGCAACTGGCGCTCTCCCTCAAGGTCAACGGCAAGACCTGGCAGAACGCGAGCACGGCCCAGATGATCTTCCCGGTGGCGGCCATCATCGAGTTCGTCTCGGCCATCGTGACGCTGGAGCCGGGCGACATCATCTCCACCGGCACGCCTTCCGGCGTGGGCAACACCACGGGCACTTACCTCAAGCCGGGCGACCAGATGGAGGCAGCCATCGCCAGCATTGGCGTGCTGCGAAACTATTTGGTGGCGGAGTAGCTGGCGCAGCCGCTGCGGCGGCGCGGCATTCGCCCGGACTCGGGAAATCCAGTGGGCGTAGGGCCGATGACCTGCTAGCTTGAAGCACCGATGCAAGTGCCGTCCCAGGTGCCGGTGATGATTCTGCCGAACGCGACGCTGTTCCCGCAGATGGCGCTGCCATTGCGGATCTTCGAGCCGCGTTACCGCCAGATGCTCAAGGACGTGCTGGAAGGGGAGCGCATGTTTGCCGTGGCGTTGCGCAAGGCCAAGTCCCGGGGCGAAACCCCTTCGTCCATCGGCGGTCTGGGGCTCGTGAGCGCGTCCGTGGAACATCCCGATGGCACCAGCCACCTCGTCCTGCATGGGCTGGCCCGGGTGGAGTTTCTCGGTCCGATCCAGCGCAAGCCCTACCGCGTCGAGGCCATCCGCACCATCGCCGCGCCCCCGCCGGAGCCGGAAACCACCACCCGGCTGGCCCGGAAAGTCCGCGCGCTGGTCCGCCGGCGGGTGAAGCAGGGGTTTGATCTGGGCTTCCCCCCCGTGACTGATCCCAAGAAGGCCACGCAGTTCCAGCAGATGCAGGAGCTGGCGAATCTTTCCCTGCGCCGGTTCGCCGAGCACATGGCCACGGTGAAGTCGCCCGAGCACCTGGCGGATCTCGTGGCCAGCACGCTGGTGGGGGATCCCTACGACCGGCAACTGCTGCTGGCCACGCCGCAGGTGGAGACCCGCCTCCAGTTCCTGCTGCAGTTCCTGCTGGCCGAGGCCCAGTCACAGCCCCCCATCGAGTGAGTCCACTGCGCCGCGCCCTTCAGTTCTTCCGCCCCGAGCGAGCGCGCATCGCCGGCGTGTCGGTGCTCATGCTCGCCGGCATCGGGGCGAATCTCCTCAAGCCCTGGCCCATGGCCGTGCTGGTGGACAGCGTGCTGGGCACCAAAGCCCTGCCCGCCGCACTCCTAGCGTGGTCGAACGACAAGGCCGCGCTGATCGTGATGCTTGCGGCGGTGACGGCGGTGCTCCACCTCCTCCACGGCGGCCTGAATGCGACGCAGAACTACCTGGCCATCGACATCGGGTTGCGCGGCCTGCGCCGGGTGCGCAATGAAGTCTTTGGCTGGCTCCAGCGCCTTTCGCTGCGCTTCCATCAAGGCCGCAACACCGGCGACCTGATTCACCGTGCCGCGTGGGACACCTATTCCTTCCAGACCCTGTTCCAGCAGGGCCTGATGACGTCCGCGAGCGCCGCACTCTCCTTTGGGATGATGGTCGTGGTGATGGCGCAGTTGAACGGGCGGCTCACGCTGGTGGCGCTGGCCACCGTGCCACTGTTGCTGCTGGTCATCCGCACGTTTGGCGCGCGCATGACCGAGCAGGGCGCATCCGCACAACAGGCTGACAGCCAGGTGACTTCGCTCGTGCAACAGAACATCGCCGCGCTTCCGCTCGTGCAGAGCTACACCCGCGAGGAGCATGAGGCCGAGCGTTTCAACACCCACACCGAGCAGGCGCAGGTGCGCCGCCTGCGCCAGCACGGCTGGGAAGTGGCCTACTGGTTTGCGATCACGGCGGTGTTCGGCAGTGGCGCGGCGGGCATTCTCTGGCTGGGCGCGAACCAGGTGATTCGGGGTGAGGCGACCGTGGGCGAACTGCTGATTTTCCTCACCTACCTCGGCCAGTTCTACGAACCCCTCAATCAGCTCTCGCACGTCGGCGCGACCGTGGCCAATGCCAGTGTGGGTGCGCAGCGGGTCTTTGAAATCCTCGACACCCCCGAGGAGGTGAAAGACGCGCCGGACGCGCAACCGGTTGTCCGTTCTGCTTTGCGTGGCGAACTGGCCTTCAACGCCGTCACGTTCCGTTACGCTGATGACCGCGAAATTCTGCGCGGGATCAATTTCACTCTCGCCCCCGGCCAGTCGGCCGCCCTCATCGGCCCGAGCGGCGTGGGCAAGACCACCTTGCTCAATCTTGTCCCGCGGTTCTTTGATCCCACGGGCGGCACCATTTTTCTAGATGGCGCGGATCTGCGCTCCCTCCGGGTCCGCGATGTGCGCTCGCAGATCGCCATCGTCTTGCAGGAGCCGATTCTCCTGCCTACGAGTATTGCGGAAAACATCGCCTACGGCCGGCCCGGTGCGACCCGGGCCGAGATCGAGGCCGCGGCGAAGGCCGCCAACGCCCACGCCTACATCGAGAAGCTGCCGCAGCAATACGACACCATCGTGGGTGACGGTGCCGCCCGGCTGAGTGTCGGCGAGCGGCAGCGGCTGAACCTCGCCCGCGCCTTCCTCAAGGACGCCCCCATCCTCCTGCTCGACGAGCCCACCAGCGCGCTCGACGCCGAGAGCGAGGCGTTGGTGGTGGAGAGCCTCAAGCGCCTCATGCACGGCCGCACCACGCTCATCGTCGCCCATCGCCTCTCCACCATCCGTGACCTGGACAAGATCGTCGTCCTGGCGGAGGGCCGGGTCAGCGAGATTGGCACGCACACCGAGCTGCTGGCGCGAGGCGGCTACTACGCCCGGGTGGTCAGCGGGCAAATCGCGTTGGATTGAACCCGGCCTGTCCTCGGAGCGCGTCTGCCAAATTGCGCCCGACGTGATGCAGCGGCGCATTTCCTTGCTGCAAGGACCGGACGGACAAAGCACACTCGCCGCATTATGAGCGCCACCCCGGAGCAACTTTGGCAGCGGTTTCAAACGCATTACACGGAGTTTCCCAAGCTCGGACTGGCCGTGGATCTCAGTCGGATGAACTTCGGCGACGATTACATGGCCCAGATGCAGCCGCACCTCGATCGCGCCTTTGCTTCGATGAGCGCGCTGGAGGCGGGTGCCATCGCAAATCCGGATGAAAAGCGCATGGTGGGCCATTACTGGCTGCGCAACGCCGCGCTCGCCCCCACGCCGGAGCTGCGCCAGGAAATCGAGGACACCCTCGTCTCCATCGAAAAGTTCACGGAGGAAGTCCACACCGGCGAAACCGTGCGCGGCGCGGGCGGGCCGTTCAAACGCCTCCTCGTCGTGGGCATCGGCGGCTCGGCGCTGGGCCCGCAGTTCGTGGCCCATGCCCTCGGGCAGCCGGACCGGGATCGCATGGTGGTTCACTTCTTCGACAACACTGACCCCGACGGGATGGACAAGGTGCTGGCGGTCATCGGCGGGGATTTGGACCGCACGTTGTGCCTGGTCATCTCGAAGTCCGGCGGCACGAAGGAAACCCGCAACGGTCTCTTGGAGGCCAAGGCTGCTTATGCGCGCAACGGGCTGCGCTTCGAGGCGCACGCGGTGGCCGTCACCGGGGTGGGCAGCGAACTGGACAAATACGCGGTGCAGAATGGCTGGCTCCGGCGCTTTCCGATGTGGGACTGGGTGGGTGGCCGCACGAGCGAATGCTCCGCCGTCGGGCTGCTGCCCGCCGCCTTGCAGGGGCTGGCCATCCGCGAGCTGCTGGCCGGGGCGAAGGCTTGCGATGATGTGACCCGCACTCCCACCGTTGCCGGCAATCCAGCCGCGCAAATGGCCTTGATGTGGCACTACGCCGGCGGCGGACGCGGTCGCAAGGACTTGGTCGTGCTGCCTTACAAGGACCGGCTTGAACTGTTTTCCAAATACCTCCAGCAGCTCATCATGGAGTCACTCGGCAAGGAGCGGGATCTTGACGGACTGGTGGTGAACCAGGGCTTGGCGGTGTATGGCAATAAGGGTTCCACCGACCAGCATGCTTATGTGCAGCAGCTCCGGGATGGCGTGTTGAATTTTTTCGTCACGTTCATCGAGGTGCTGGCAGACCGCGCCGGTGACAGCATCGAAGTTGAGCCGGGCACCACCAGTGGCGATTTCCTCAGCGGCTTCCTGCTGGGCACGCGGCAGGCCCTGCACGAGAACGGGCGCGAATCCATCACCCTCACGGTCCGCGAGGTGACGCCCTTCGCCATCGGGGTGCTGATCGCTCTCTTCGAGCGCGCCGTTGGCCTTTACGCCACGCTGGTGAACATCAACGCCTACCACCAGCCCGGCGTGGAGGCGGGCAAGAAAGCCGCCGGAGCCGTGCTGTCGCTGCAATCAAAGCTGACGGCCTTCCTGAACGCCAATCGCGGCCGGTCCTACACGCCGGCGCAACTCGCGGAGGTCTTGGGAACGAAGGGGCAGGAGGAGACGATCTTCAAGATTGGCGAGCACTTGGCAGCCAACGTGGGTCGGGGAGTGCAGAAGGCGGCTGGCACCTCGCCAGCGGACACGAAGTTCACGGCCAGTTGAGGCCGGGATTCAACCCTGTGTAAGAAGCCGGTGCCGTCGCAACGGGTGGCGCGGCCGGATTCATTCAACCCACGAAACGCTTGGCGATCACGGTGGCGTTGTGGCCGCCGAAGCCGAAGGAGTTGTTCGCGATGGCCTCGATCTTCATCTCGCGCGCGGTATTCGGCACATAGTCGAGGTCACAAAGCGGATCGGGGTTGTCCAGATTGAGCGTCGGCGGGGCGATCTGCGTTTGCAGGGCCTTGGCGCAAAGGGCCATTTCCGCCGCGCCCGCCGCGCCCAGCATGTGGCCCGTCGCGCCTTTGGTGGAGCTGACGGCGAGCTTCTTTGCGTGGTCACCAAAGACGGACTTGATCGCCTGGGTTTCGCAGACGTCGCCCTGCGGCGTGCTGGTGCCGTGGGCATTGATGTAGGAGATGTCCTCGGGACGCAGGCCGGCACTGCGGAGGGCCATCTTCATGCAGCGGGCCGCGCCCTCACCCTCGGGGGCGGGAGCGGTGAGGTGGTTTGCATCGGCGGTGTTGCCGTAGCCAACCAGTTCACAGTAGATGCGCGCGCCACGGGCCTTGGCGTGTTCGAGCTCTTCGACCACGAGCACGGCCGCGCCTTCTCCCATGACGAAGCCGTCGCGGTCCTTGTCGAAGGGGCGGGAGGCGCGCTTGGGTTCGCTGTTGCGGGTCGAGAGGGCACGCATGGCGGCAAAGCCACCGATGCCCATTTCGCAGACGGCGGCTTCGGTGCCACCGGCGAAGATGGCTTGCGCGTCGCCCATCTTGATGGCGCGCCACGCCTCGCCGAGGGCGTGGGTGCTGGTGGCGCAGGCGGAGCAGGTGGCGACATTGGGACCGCGCAGCTTGTAATACATGCTGAACACGCCGGAGGCCATGTTCAGGATCATCATCGGGATGAGGAAGGGGGAGATGCGTCCCGGGCCCTTGTTCAACAGCACGGAGTGCTGCTCGTCATGGGTCCGGAGGCCGCCGATGCCCGAGCCGATGTAGGCGCCGATCTGGTCGCGGTCCAGCTTGTCCAAGTCCATGCCAGAGTCTTGGAGCGCGCGCCAGCCAGCGTAGATGCCCAACTGGGCGAAGCGGTCGGTGCGGCGGACTTCCTTGGGCGAGGGGAACGCGGGGGCCGGGTCGAAGTTCTTCACCTCGGCAGCAATCTGGCAGTCGTAGGCCGACGGATCGAAGGCGGTGATGCGGTCAACGCCGCACTGGCCTTCGATGATGCCTTTCCAAAACGTGTCAATGTCGTGCCCCAGCGCGGTGACCGTGCCGAGGCCGGTGATGACAACTCTGCGGTCCGACCCGTTGCTTGCCATAAAACAAAAGGGGCAGCGCGGTGCTCAGGCCGGCTGCCCCGGAGATATCGCTGCCGCCTACTTCTTGTTGTCTTCGATGTAGCGGGTGACGTCGCCCACGCTGACGAGCTTCTCAGCCTCTTCGTCGGGGACTTCGATGCTGAATTCCTCTTCCAAAGCCATGATCAGCTCGACGGTGTCGAGCGAGTCAGCGCCCAGATCCTCAATGAACTTGGCTTCGGGGACGACCTGATCGGCGTTGACGCCGAGTTGCTCGACGATGATGTCCTTGACCTTCTGCTCAATCGTTTTGTCAGCCATGTTCGTGTTCGTTTTGGTTGTTTGTCTGTAGGCGAGGGGCCGGGGGGCGTCAAGCCCTGTTTGGTTTGTCCGCCGCCGGATCCTAGCCCTTTACGGGCACTTGCTCCGCCACGGTTTACCGCAACGCGGCGGACTGTCTAACGGCTGGCGCGCGAGGCGTCCAGAGTATTTATTTTTCTGTTTCGGCCTCGGCGGCGAGTTCGCGGATCGCCTCCTTGAATTTGGGGATGCCCACGTCAAAGGCCGCAGCGATGGGCAGCACCGGGGTCTTGGTGACCCGGCGCTTGAAGCGCTTGAGGTTTTGCTCCGCAACGGGCTCGTCCATTTTGTTGGCCACCACCAGGCGGGGCTTGGCCAGCAATGCCGGGTCGTAGAGCTCCAGCTCCCGGAGGAGCTGCCGGTAGTCGTCCACAGGATCGCGCCCATCCGTGCCGGCCATGTCCAGCAGCAGCACCAACCCCTTGCACCGCACGATATGCCGCAGAAAGGCATGGCCTAGGCCGACATTTTCATGCGCGCCGGCGATGAGCCCTGGCACGTCGCAGACTGTCAGCCGGTGGAAATCCGCGTATTCCAAGATGCCTACCTGCGGCGTCAGCGTGGTGAAGGGGTAGGCCGCCACCCTCGGACGCGCCCGCGAGATGGCGGTGAGCAAGGTGGATTTGCCAGCGTTGGGATAACCAATGAGGCCAATCTCAGCCACCATGCGGAGCTCGAAACGGTAATGCCCCTCCTCACCCGGCTCGCCCGGCTGAGCAAAGCGCGGGGCCTGCCGCCGGGCGGTGGCGAAGTTGCGGTTGCCCATCCCGCCTCGCCCGCCCTTGCAGAGCACGAATTCCTGCCCGTGAACGGTCAGATCAGCCACCAGTTCGGCGTCGTCCTCGGCCAAGATGGGGGCGTCTGGAGGTTCGCCGGCGAGGTCGATTTCCTCCGCCATGATGCTGCCGGAACGGCGGAGCAGCGGCCTTTTGGGCACCGGGATTAGCTCAGGTTTGGTGGTGGGTTGGGACAGCTCGGGCACTGGCACCTCCTCCTCCGGCATGGGTTCCGCCGGCGTGGGCAGTTTCCAGACCAGCGTGCCGCAGGGGACTTTTATGATGAGATCCTTGCCAGCGTGGCCATCCATCCCCTTGCCCATCCCAAATTCGCCGTTTTCAGCCACCAAGCGCGGCACGTAGAACTGGGCGATCAAGTTGTTCAGGTCATTGCTGGCCTGGAGGATGACATTCCCTCCGCGCCCGCCATTGCCGCCGTCGGGTCCGCCCTTGGGCCGATAGGCCTCGCGGCAGAACGCGATGCAGCCCTTGCCGCCATGGCCGGCCCGGGCAAAAATTTTAACTTCATCTACGAACATACGATTTAGCGACAAGCAATGGACCCCAACAGCGCCCCACGAAATTCACGCCGGCAACAGGCCCCCGGGCTTGGCCGAAGCATTGGCCTGCCTGCCCAAAAACAAAAAAAGGGCGAGGCCCAAGCCTCGCCCGGAAAAACGTGCGCGGACGCCGTTAGTTCGCTGCCGCCACTGCCGGAGTGACCGGAGCGGGAGGCACGATGTTTACGCGGCGCTTGGCCTTCTCGAACTTCACGTGTCCATCCACGAGGGCGAACAGGGTCCAATCCCGGCCGGTGCCGACGTTCTGACCCGCGTTAAATTTGGAGCCGACCTGGCGGACGATGATGGTGCCGGCGGAGACGAACTCGCCGCCGAACCGCTTCACGCCACGGCGCTTGGAATTTGAATCGCGCCCGTTGCGGCTGCTGCCTTGACCTTTCTTGTGTGCCATAAATTTCCTTCCGGCGGGGCTGGGGAACCAGCCGCGCGCGCTTAAGCTTTGATTTCCTTGATCTTGATGACGGTGAGATCCTGACGATGTCCGACCGTGCGGTGATAGCCCTTACGGCGCTTCATCTTGAAGGCGATGACCTTCTTGCCGCGCTTGTGCTCCACGACGTCGGCCACGACGCTCGCGGAAGCGACTGTTGGGTTGCCCACAGTGAGCTTGCCATCCGCATTGAGCAGCAACACGCGATCGAAAGTCACGGTCTGGCCGGCTTCCACAGCCAGCCGGTCAACTTCCAGGGTGTCGCCGGCGACGACACGATACTGTTTTCCGCACGCTTCTAAAACTGCATACATAATTTGTCCCAAAAAGGGACGCGCATAGGACCAGAAGGACAGGTAGGTGTCAACAGCACATTTCAGCCTGTGCGGTTGCCGCCCGGCAGCTCGGTGTCGATCAAGGAAACTGGGAGGCTCTGCGGGCTTGGCACCGGTCTGCCTTGGGCTACGCTTCCGCAGGTGAAATTGATTTCATGGAACGTCAACGGCCTGCGTGCCGTGCTGAAGAAGAATTTTCTGACCTACCTCGCTGACGAAGCGCCGGATGTGCTCTGTCTCCAGGAAACCAAATGCACGCGGGACGATGTCGAGCAGCTCTGGCCGGCAGACTACACGACCTATTGGAACTCCGCCGAGAAGAAGGGCTACAGCGGCACGGCGATTTTCACGAAGACGCGCCCGCTCAAGGTCATCAACCACATCGACATCGTCGAGCACGACCGCGAAGGCCGCGTCATCACCGCCGAGTATCCGGGCTTCTTCCTCGTGAACGTCTATGTGCCGAACTCGAAACGCGAGCTGACGCGCCTGCCGTATCGCCAGCAGTGGGACAAGGACTTTCTCGCCTACCTCAAGAAGCTGGAGCAGGCCAAGCCCGTCATCTGGTGCGGCGACTTGAACGTGGCACACACGGAAATCGACCTCGCGAACCCGAAGGCCAACGTGAAGAACCACGGCTTCACGCCCGAGGAGCGCGCGGGCTTCGACGCCTTCGTGAAAGCCGGTTTCGTGGACACGTTCCGCGAATTCGAAAAGGGCGGCGGGCATTACACATGGTGGAGTCCGATGGGCGGCGCGCGCGCGCGGAACGTCGGGTGGCGGCTGGATTACTTCCTCCTCAGCGCCGCGCTCCGGCCCAAGCTCAAGTCCGCCTTCATCCGCAAGGAGGTGACGGGCAGCGACCATTGTCCGGTGGGAATCGAACTGAGATAAGACTTCCGCCCGGGAGGTGCATTGATTGACGCCCACCCACCGCGCCGATACCTTCACGCCCCATGATGGCTGGAACTGCAACGACAACCGCGACGAATGCCCAACCGAGTTTCCGCGTGGGCGACGAGCGGCTGATCAAACTCACCGCCAACGCCGCGAAGAAGGTTTCCACGTTGCTCACCAAGCAAGGCCGCCCTGCGGGCGTGCTGCGCGTGGCCGTCATCGGCGGCGGCTGCTCCGGCCTGCAATACAAGATGGACTTGCAAGATCGTCCGCAGAACCGCGACTTCCTCGTCGAAAGCGCGGGCGTGAAGGTGGTCGTGGACCCGAAGAGCGCCCTCTACGTGACCGGCAGCGAGCTAGACTACGTGGAGGCGCTGACCGACGGCGGCTTCAAGGTGACGAACCCCAACGCCGCGACGAGCTGCTCATGCGGCGAGAGTTTCAGCGCGTGACCGACTCCTTCGCCCTGCTCGACGAACCGCGCCGACCTTGGCTGGATGCCACTGCGCTCAAGGCCAAGTTTCTCGCCCGCTCCGCCGAGGTGCATCCTGATCGTGTCCACAGCGCGCCTGAAGCCGAGCGCGCCGCCGCACAGGAGCGTTACACCGCGCTGAACGCCGCGTTCAACACGCTGCGGGAGCCGAAGGACCGCTTGCAGCATCTGCTCGAACTGGAGTCCGGCGCGAAGCCGGGGAACATCCAGTCCACGCCCGCCGAACTTACCGACCTGTTCTTCGAGGTGGGCCGCCTGTGCCGCGACGTGGATTTCTTTCTGCTGGAGAAAGGCCGCGCGAACTCGCCGTTGCTCAAGGTGAAGATGTTCCAGCGCGCAATGGACTGGACGAATCAGATCAACGCGCTGCAACAGCGGCTTAACGCGAAGCGCGGCGAGTTGGAATCGCAGGTGCAGGCGATGAACGAGACATGGGCAACGGCTCCCTTGGAGCCGGAGGCGCGGCGGGCCGCATTGCCGCTGCCGCGGCTGGAGCAGCTTTATCGGACGTTCAGCTTCCTCAGCCGGTGGACGGCGCAGTTGCAGGAGCGCGTGGTGCAACTGGCGTTCTGACTTTTACCTCCTGCTCGTAATCCTGCTCCGCCGTCGGCCGATGGATTCCGAGGAGCAGGATTAAGATTATGAGCACGAGGGGAAGCCCCGCCCTTGCACTCCACCCGACCGGGCGTTACCGTCCGCCCCTTAAATGAACGATCCAAAAAACAGCTTACTGGTGCCGATGGTCGTGGAACAGACCGGTCGCGGCGAGCGCGGCTACGACATCTACTCGCGGTTGCTGATCGACCGCATCGTCTTCCTCGGCACGCCGGTGGATGACATGGTGGCCAACGTCATCATCGCGCAGCTCCTCTTCCTCCAGATGAACGACCCGAAGAAGGACATTCATCTCTACATCAACTCGCCCGGCGGCAGCGTCACGGCGGGTCTTGCGATCTATGACACGATGCAGTTCATGACCTGCGACGTGAACACCTACTGCATCGGGCAGGCGGCCAGCATGGGCGCGGTGCTGCTCTGCGGCGGCACGAAGGGCAAGCGCTACGCGCTGCCGAACGCGAACATCATGATTCACCAAGTGCTCGGTGGCGCGGAGGGCCAGGCCAGTGACGTGGAAATCCGCGTCAAATACATGCTCAAGCTCAAGCAGCGCCTCAACGAAATCATCGCCAAGCACACCGGCCAGCCCGTGGACGTGGTCGAGAAGGCCTGCGACCGCGACAACTTCATGTCCTCCGAGGAGGCGAAGGCCTTCGGGCTCGTGGATGAAGTCGTCGCCTCGCGGAAGCAAATTCCCGGGCTGCCCGAGAAGAGCAGCGTGGCCGCTTAATTGATTCACACTTCATCGCTTTCGCCGTGGCTCGCCCGCACAATCTCACGCTCTGCTCCTTCTGCGGCAAATCCCACGCCGAGGTGAAGAAGCTCATCGCCGGTCCCGGGGTCTATATCTGCGACAACTGCATCCACGTCTGCAAGGGCGTGCTCGACAAGGAACTTGCGGCGGACACCAAGCGCACCACGCCCAAGCTCAAAGTCCCCAAGCCGGCGGCCATCAAGCGCGAGCTGGATCAGCATTGCATCGGCCAGGAGCACGCCAAGCGGACGCTCGCGGTCGCCGTCCACAACCACTACAAGCGCATCATCCACGCCCAGAAAGGCGCGGCGGACGCCCGGCATGCCGACGTGGAGATTGAGAAGAGTAACATCCTTGTCATCGGCCCCACTGGCTGCGGCAAGACCCTGCTCGCCCGCACGCTGGCGCACATTCTCGATGTGCCCTTTGCCATCGCCGACGCCACCACGCTCACCGAGGCCGGTTACGTGGGCGAGGACGTGGAGAACATCATCCTGCGCCTGCTCCAGGCCGCCGATTATGATGTCGGCCGCGCGCAGGTCGGCATCGTCTATGTGGACGAAATCGACAAGATCGCGCGCAAGACCGAGAACGTCTCCATCACCCGTGACGTGTCCGGCGAGGGCGTGCAGCAGGCGCTGCTCAAGATGCTCGAAGGCACCGTCTGCAACGTTCCGCCCGCCGGCGGCCGCAAGCATCCGCATCAGGAATACATCAAGGTGGACACCACCAACATTCTGTTCATCTGTGGCGGCGCGTTTGTCGGGCTGGACAAGGTGATTCAGCGCCGGCTGGGCAACCGCGTGATGGGCTTCAGCGCGGCGCAGCACGCGCTTAGCTCCGTGGAGAAGCGCGAAGTGCTCGCGAAGGTTGAGCCGGAGGACTTGCTGGCGTTTGGCTACATCCCGGAGCTGATTGGCCGCCTGCCCATGGTCACGGTGTTGGAGGAGCTGACCGAGGAGCAGTTGATCAGCATCCTCACCGAGCCGCGCAACGCGCTGGTGAAACAGTTCAGCAAACTGCTGTGGATGGAAGACGTGACGCTCGAGATCACGCCCGACGCACTGCACGAACTGGCCACGCAGGCCATCAAGAAGGGCACCGGCGCGCGCGCGCTGCGGGCGCTGCTGGAGAAGCTGATGCTCGATGTGATGTATGACATCCCCGGCGCGGACGATGTAGAGAAGGTGACGATTACCGCCGCCATCGTGCGTGGTGAAGCGCCGCCGCTGGTCCAGCGCAAGCCCGCGCAGGCGGCGGCGTGAGCGCAATGGAGCGCGGACGCCCACGTCCGCAGCTTGCCCTCCCATCCCGGACATCGGCGTCCGTGCTCCTAGCCCACCGGTAGCGTGATGGTGAAGGACGTCCCCTCGCCGGGCTTGGACTGAACTTTCACTTCGCCCCGGTGGGTTTCGATCACGCGGGCCACAATCGCCAGTCCCAGTCCGGTGCCTTTCGCCTTGGTGGTTGCCAGCAGCGAGCTGAAGGCCTTTTTCTGCTGCTCCTCGGTCATGCCCGCGCCTGTGTCGGTGAATTCAATGGCCACATGGGTCGGCTCCTTGCGCGTGCGCGGCTGCCGGATCACGCGGGTGGTGACGGTGAGCCGGCCGCCCTTGGGCATGGCTTCCACGGCATTGAGCGTGAGGTTGAGAAAGGCCTGCTCCAACTGGGTGGCATCGGCCTGGACGGCGGGCAGGTGCGGGGCCAGGTCGCGCACGATCTCCACCCGCTGCTGGCGGAGCTTGTGGCGGGTGAGCAGGCTCAGATCGTCGAGGAGTTGGTTCACGTTCACGGGCACGAGCTGCGGCTCGGTGCTGCGCGCGAAGTCGAGCACCTGCTCCACGACGCGGTTCAAGTGATCCATCTTCTCGCCCATGATCTTGGTGTCCTGCGTGCGCGGGTCGCCCGGGGGGAACTTCAAGTCGAGCGAGTGATAGAGCATTTTCATCACCGTCAGCGGGTTGCGAATCTCGTGCGCGACCTCGGCGGCGAGCAGGCCCAGCGCGGAGAGGCGCTCGTTCTGGCGGAGCAATTCCTCGACATCCACGATGCGCTCGTAGAGCCGCGCCTTCTCAATGGCGATGCCGGACAGCTCGGCCAGCGCGGCGAGGATGCGGACTTCCTCATTCGAGAAGACATGCGGTTCGCCCTTGTAAACATTGAGCACGCCCAGCACCTGTCCGCCAAAGAGCAGCGGCACGCTCAGCAGCGCGACCAGCCCTTCCTGCCGTGCCAGCCGCACGTTCTGGTAACGGCCCGAGGTCTGGACGTTCTCGTCCTGCACCGGACGGCGGCGGCGGACCACGTTGCCAACGAGGCTTTCGGCCACGCTCAGGCGCGGGCGGGCTATGTAATCAGGGCCGGCCCCATGGCTGGCGCGCGACTCCAGCCACTCCTTGGACTCGTCCAGCAGCAGCAGGGAGGCCATGCGGGCGTCCATGAGCTGGCTGGCCTCGCGGGTGATGACCTGCAGGGCGTCGGCCAGGTTCAACGTGGAATTGATCGCCTGCCCCACGCTGGCCAGCGACTCGAAGAGCCGGGCCTTGAGGCGAAGTTGTTCGTAAAGCCAGGTGTTCTGGATGACTCGTGCCGCCTGGAGCGCAAGTTCCTGAAGCAACGTCTGGTCTTCCGGCGTGAAGGCGTCGATACGGTCGGCATCCACGTTCAACACACCGCGCACCTCGTTGTTGAGCAGCAGTGGCACGGCGAGCTCTGAACGCACTTCCGCGCGCAGCCGCACGTAACGCGGATCACGCGTCACATCGCCCACGCGGGCGGGCTGGCCGGTGCGCGCGACCCAGCCGGTGATGCCCACTCCCACGGGCAGCCGGCAGTCGGCCAGGTCCGGCGGCAGGCCGTAGGAGGCGTGGATTTCCACGTAGCGGGAGGTGGGGTTTACCAGCACGACCGAGCCACTGGCGGCGCGCATGAGCCGCACCGCCTCGCGCAGGATGAGTTGCAGCGCCTCCTGCGCATCGAGCGTGGAGTGAATGACATGCCCGACTTGGTTCAGCAGTTCGAGCCGCTCACAGCGGGCCCGGAGTTGTTCAAGTTCATCGTTCATGCGGGTCCCTCATCGCAACCGCCGGATCAACCAGAAGCCGATGGCGGCAAAGATGGCGTTGGGGCCCCAGCCCGCCAGCCAGCCGGGCACATGCCCGCCCGTGCCCAGCACGAGCGACAGCCGCGACAGCACGAAGAAGCCGAACCCGACGCCAATGCTCACCGCGACGCCGATGGCCACGTTGCGCCGGCCCGGCGCGGCTCCGAAGGGCAGCGCCAGCAGCACCACGACGAGGCAGGTCAGCGGGGCGGCCAGCCGGCCGTGGAACTGCGTGCTCAGCTCATCGGCCTTGGAGCCGGTCAGGTGCGGGTGGAGCCGCTGGTAGTCCAGAATCTCCGCGA
Organism: uncultured Verrucomicrobiota bacterium; assembly: GCA_903863315.1. Lineage (GTDB taxonomy): Bacteria > Verrucomicrobiota > Verrucomicrobiia > Limisphaerales > SXTU01 > SXTU01. The sequence continues at coordinate 20,388 of CAIPBN010000374.1, forward strand.
GGCTGAGGCGCAGCTTCTTCGCCGCCTTCAACGCGCTGAGGGAGCTGACCTTGATCTCGCTCTTGATGAGCCGGGGAGTTTCGTTGAACTCGGGAAAGCTGATCTGGTTGGTCTGGGTGCGCACGGGGAAGTCCAAATTGGATGACTCATAAGTGAAATAGAGCGCGTTGGTGAAATGCCAGACGCCGTCCCGGTAGGCGGCCCGCTCGGCGAAGAGCACGCGCCGCATGCGGTCGGGCCCGGTCCACTCGACGTTCACCCGGAGCATTTCATGCACGTAGAGGCCGTATGCGCCGATCTTCCAAGAGCGCCCGGCAACGTCGTTGTTGAAGTTCAAGTTGCGGTGCCATTGCAGCTCCGTCTGCTGCTCGGGCTTGGTCTGGTGGCGGTTTAGCACGGCTTCCGCCGCTTCCTGCCCGTTCGGCCCGAGGAACTCGCTGCTGACGAACAACAGGACACTGAACAACAACCCCACGCCCAAGTAGGGTGCGGCCAGCCGCCACAAGCTCACGCCCGCCGCCCGGATGGCGATCAGTTCGTGGTGTCGGGCGTGCTGGGCCAGAGCGTAGAGCAGCGCCAGCAACAGGCCCATGGGCAGCACCGTGGGGAGCATTTCGGGCGATTTGTAGAGGTAGAACTCTGCGATGTCGCGCCCGGTCAGCCCGCGCCCTTGCAGCATAGGCAGCTCGTTCATCAAGTCCGCTGACACGAAGAAGATGAAAAAGCCCCCCAAGCAGTAAAGCAGCGGGATCATCAACTCGCGCAGCAAATAGCGGTCGAGCAGGCGCATTGCCCCGCAGCGTAAGGGCACCCCGCCGGGGCTGGCAAGCAAGCCGCCCCGAGGCAATTTAAGAGTGAAGGCCCAAGACACCCACGGCCGGGGAATTTCCTCGCCTTGGCCTGAATGCCCCGCAATAAATCCTGCCCACGTCCGTCGAAGCCTGACCTTTTGCCGTTAGCTCATCATTAAAATGAAACTAAAGTCCCTCCTTGTTGCTGGCGTTTTGCTGGCGACGTCGCTCACCCATCTGGCTGCCGCCGGCTTCGAGTTGAAGCCGGGCGAGAACGTCGCCCTCATCGGTAACGCCCTCGCTGACCGCATGCAGCATCACGGCTGGCTGGAGACACTCGTCCACGCCAAGCTGCCCAAGCACAACCTCGTGTTTCGCAACCTTGCCGCCGCCGGCGATGAAGTCGCCGGCTTTACCGACAAGCCCGACGCGAAGTTCCGTATGCGCTCGGACAACTTCGGCTCCTCCGATGACTGGCTCAAGCGCACGCAGGCCGACGTGGTCTGGGCGTTCTTCGGCTACAACGAGTCCTTCGCTGGCGACGCCGGGCTGGACAAGTTCAAGGACGAGTTGGGCCGCTTCATCAAGCACACCCAAGGTCAGAACTACAGCGGCAAGGGCAACGCCCGGCTGGTGCTCTTCTCCCCCATTGCTGCCGAACCGAGCAACGACCCCAACCGCGCCAAAGCCGAGCCGCTGAACGCCAACTTGAAGAAATACAGCGCCGCCATGGCCGAGGTGGCCAAGGCCGGGAATGTCCCGTTCGTGGACCTTTTCGCCATCTCCTCGGAGCTCTACGGCCGGGCGGCGAAGACCGGCCAGACGCTGACTTTCAACACCATCCACCTCACCGAGGCGGGCGACAAGGCACTCGCGCCTGAGGCCTTCCGCGCGCTGTTTGGCGAGACGGCTCCCGGCGGCAATCTCGACAAGCTCCGTGCCGCCGTGCTGGAGAAGAACCACGACTGGCACCAGCGCTACCGCACGGTGGACGGCTACAACGTCTATGGCGGCCGCTCCAAACTTTCCTTCCCCGTAGAAGGCGCGGCGGCCAAGAGCAAGGACGCCCCGAAAATCACCAACTACGACGTCATGCAGGATGAGATGGCCCAGCGCGACGTGAAAACTGCCAACCGCGACAAGGTTGTCTGGGCCGTGGCCAAAGGCGGCACGGCAAAGGTGGATGACAGCAACCTCCCGCCCGTGCGCACGCTCAAGTCCAACCGCCCGGATGATTTCTACAAGCCTTTCCCCAGCGGCGAGGAGGCCATCAAGCACATGACTGTTGCCAAGGGTGCCAAGATCACGCTGGTCGCCGAGGAGAAGCAATTCCCCGAACTGGCCAGCCCTGTGCAGATGGGCTTCGACACCAAGGGCCGCCTTTGGGTCGCCGCCTGGCCGAGCTATCCCGAACTGCGCCCGACGGACAAGGTGTTCGACAAGCTGCTCGTCTTTGACCTCGGCGCGGACGGCAAGGCGAAGAAGGTCACGACCTTCCTCGACGGCCTGAACTGCCCGACTGGCTTCCAGTTCCAAAAGGACGGCGTGCTCGTGGTGCAGGCCCCGGATGTCTGGTTCGCGCGCGACACGAATGGCGATGGCAAGGCCGACTGGAAGGAGCGCGTCGTCATGGGACTCGATTCCGCGGACTCCCACCACACGGCGAATGCGATGGCCTACGGTCCCGGGGGCGACACCTTCCTGAGCGACGGTGTCTTCCACCGCACGCAGATGGAGACCGCCTACGGCCCGCCCGTGCGCAACAGCGACGGCTGCATCTACCGTCTCGAACCGCTCACGGGCAAACTGGAGCGCTACATCCCCTATGGCTTCGCCAATCCGCACGGCAAAGTCTTCGACCGTTGGGGCAACGACATCATCACCGACGCCACCGGCAACGCGAACTACTTCGGCCCGGCCTTCAGTGGCATGATTGATGCCCCCGCCAAGCACGGGAAGCTGAACGAGTTTTGGAAGCGCCCGTCCCGCCCGTGCCCTGGCACCGGCATGGTTTCCAGCCGCCACTTCCCGGAGGACTGGCAGGGAAATTTCCTCAACGCCAACGTCATTGGCTTCCAGGGCATCTTCCGCGTGAAAGTCACCGAGGACGGTGCCGGACTCAAAGGCGAGACCCTCGAAGACCTCGTGAAGGGCGACAACGCGATGATTCCCAACTTCCGCCCGTCCTGCATGGCCGTCGCGCCGGATGGCTCCATCTATTTCTGCGACTGGGCCAAGGAGCTGATCGGCCACATGCAGCATCACATCCGTGACCCCGGCCGCGACAAAACCCACGGCCGCATCTACCGCATCACCTTCGAGGGCCGCGACCTGCTCAAGCCGGTCAAGATAGACGGCGAACCCGTTGAGAAGCTGCTCGAAGCTCTCAAAACGCCCGAGGACGATGTCCGCACCCGCGCGAAGATCGAGTTGAGCAAGCACGACTCTGCCAAGGTTGTCGCCGCCACCAAGAAGTGGGCCGCCGGCCTGAGCAAGACCGACAAGGATTACGCCCATCACCTGACCGAGGCCCTCTGGGTCCACCAGTGGCACAACATCGTGGACGAGGCCTTGCTGAAGGACGTGCTCCGCTCCCCGGATTACCACGCCCGCGCCGCCGCCACCCGCGTCCTCTGCTACTGGCGCGACCGCGTGAAGGACCCGCTCGCCCTTCTGAAGGTGCAGGCCGCTGACGACCATCCGCGCGTCCGCCTCGAAGCCATCCGCGCATGCAGCTTCTTCACCACCAGCGCCGCCGCCGAAGTCGCCCTCGGCGCGTTGGAGAAGGAGGCGGACCCGAACAAGCCCGATTATTACATCAAGTATTGCCTCGACGAGACGCTCAAGCAGCTCGGCAAATACAAGTAGCCCCGGCAGTTCAGATGCTCCGAGAGCCGGCGGGCAACCGCCGGCTCTTTTGCTTGCGGTCTGTCCGATGCAGAGGCGGCTGCCCAGCGGACTCAACCAGTAGCGGCGTGTTCTCCGCCGGCTGAGCCGAGTTGGTCATGATCCCATTTCAAAATCGGGCAACCGGAGCGAAATAGTCACTTGTCAACGCGCCGCGAAGTGACATGTTCGGCCGCGTCTTTAATCGAGCGATGCTCCTACAAACTTCATTGGCGCTTCAGTGCCACCTTGTCTGGCCTTGAATTCGCCTGCTCCCGTTTCCCAACCTCCGCCGTTGCCAGGGCGGGTTTTAGTGGTGGATGACAACGAATCCATCCGCGTGTTCCTTCGCCATTTCTTCAAACTCGAGGGGATACCAGTGGAGATCGTTGATTCACCAGCGCGGGCGCTGGAGCTGTTTCGAGCCGACCCCCAGCATTTTTCCATGCTGCTCACCGATTGTGAGATGCCGGGAATGAGCGGGCTGGAGCTGGCCCACGAAGTGCGCCAAGTGCGATTTGACCTGCCCATGGTCATTTTTTCCACCTCGGTGACGGTGCTGGGGCCCAACCGCTTTCTCAGCCAGGGCTTCGTGGCGGCGTTGCCCAAGCCGGTGGCTTTGGATCGCTTGCGCAGGGCTGTGCGCGGGGTCTTGGATCCCGACTATCCTGCCAGGCAACCAGGCAGCCAGGCGTCGGTTGTTCCGGCGGCGAATTAAGTCCTGAACGGGCTTGGGACAAACCCCGCCTTCTGGTTTCGGCATTTGCAACCCACCGCAGCCCGCCTACAGTCCGCGCGCTATGAAAGCGGTGTTTGACCCAATCGAAGCTGCGCTCGCCGATCTCCGGCGTGGGCGGATGGTCATCGTGGTAGATGACGAGGATCGCGAAAACGAGGGCGACCTCATCCTTGCAGCGGAACACGCGACGCCAACGGCGGTGAACTTCATGGCCCGGTTTGGGCGCGGGCTCATCTGCGTGCCGACCGTGGGCGAGCGGCTCAAGCAACTGGGGGTCGAGCGCATGGTCACGCAGAACCGCGAGACCTTCAAAACGGACTTCCAGGTGAGCGTGGACGCGGCGTCCGGCATCACTACCGGCATCAGCGCGGCGGACCGTGCCCGCACCATTCAAATCATGGCGGATCCAACGGCCCTGCCGGACGATCTGGTCCAGCCGGGGCATGTGTTTCCGCTGCGGGCCAAGCCGGGCGGAGTGCTCCAGCGCGCCGGCCACACCGAGGCGGCGGTGGACTTGGTGCGGCTGGCCGGTTGCCGGCCCGTCGGCGTGATCTGCGAGATCATGTCCGACGACGGCACGATGGCGCGGCTGCCAGAGCTGCGGAAGTTTGCCCGCAAGCACAAGCTGAGGATCTGCTCGATCGCAGATCTCATCAGCCACCGACGCTCCCGGGAAAAGCTCGTGGAGCATGTCGAGGTGGTGAAGATGCCGACGGATTACGGTGACTTCGATCTGCACCTTTACGTGTCGCGCACGGACGGCCAGAACCATCTCGCCTTGGTGAAGGGAGACGTCCGCGAGCAGTCTGACGTGCTCGTGCGCGTCCACAGCGAATGCCTCACGGGGGATGTCTTCGGCTCGCGCCGGTGCGACTGCGGACCGCAGTTGCATCAGGCCATGAAGCAGGTCGCCGCCGCCGGACGCGGGGTGATTCTCTACATGCGCCAGGAAGGCCGCGGCATCGGGCTGGGCCCGAAAATCCAGGCCTACAAATTGCAGGAAAAGGGCCTGGACACCGTGGAGGCGAATCAGAAGCTGGGTTACGCGATGGACCTGCGCGAGTATGGGCTGGGTGCCCAGATCCTGTGTGACCTCGGGTTGCAGACAATCCGGCTGCTGACGAACAACCCAAAGAAGATCGTCGGCCTCGAAGGCTACGGCCTGAAAATCGTGGAGCAGGTGCCCATCCGCGTCTCGCCCAACCCGCACAACGCCCGTTACCTCAAGACCAAGCGGGAGAAGCTTGGCCATCTGCTGTGATACCGGTGGAGTAATTATGGTCGAAGAGATTTCTTCTCCCGGCCCGATCAACCCCCATGCTAAAAAAGATCAAAGCCATCAAGTCAGCGGCGGGCGGCGGACGCTTCGCCATCGTCGCCTCCCAATACAATGCCCGCTACGTGGACGGAATGCTGCGCGCGGCGCGGGCGGAGCTGAAGCAGGCGGGAGCGGCGGAGGTTCAAGTGACGCGGGTGCCCGGAGCGTTTGAGATTCCCGTCGTTGCCGGCGTGCTCGCGCGCCAGACACCCCCGTGGGACGCGGTGATCTGTCTGGGCGTGATCCTGCAAGGCCAGACCTCACATGCGGAGCATGTCGGCGAGGCGGTGACGACTGGCTTGATGCAACTGGCCGTGGCGACCGGTGTGCCCATGATTCACGAGGTGCTGGTCTTCACCCACGAGGAGCAGGCCCGCGTGCGCTGTCTCAGCCAGGAATTCAACCGTGGCGCGGAGGCCGCTCAAACGGCGGTGAAGATGGCCCGGGTGATGGCCCAACTGGCCCCGGCCGAGAACGATCTGCCGTTCTGACGTGAACCCTGTGTGCGCGGCCAGCGCGGCTCCGGTGCCGTGGACTAACGCTTCAAATAGTCGTGCAGGCGGAACCACTCTGCGGCGTCCTGCAACGCCTGGCGCGGCGGGGTTTGGGGCAGGCCCAGCTCGCGGATCGCCTTGGCGGGATTGAAGAACATCTTGTAGCGCGCCATGCGCACGCCGGCGAGCGGGGCCTTCGGCGGCTTGCCAGTCAGTTTGGAAATGCCTTCGTCCACATACGCTGCCAGGAGCGGAATGAAATACGGCAGCGCCAGCTTGGGCGCGGGGACGCCCGTGATGTCCTCCAGCACGGCAAAGGCCTCGCGCATTGTCCAGTTGCCTTCCGCGTTGCCAAGGATGTAGCGCTCGCCGATGCGGCCCTTCTCAGCGGCGAGGATGTGCCCGACGGCCACGTCACGGACATGCACCCAGTTCAGGCCGGTGTCGAGATAGGCTGGCATGGCGCGGTTCAGGAAATCGACGATGACCTTGCCGGTGGGCGTCGGCTTCACGTCTCGCGGGCCGATGGGTGCGCTGGGATTGACGATGACGATGGGTAGCCCGCGCTTCACCAGCTCGCGGGCGACGACTTCGGCCCGCCACTTCGAGAGCTTGTAGTGGTTGCTCATCTGCGCCTCGGAGACGGGTGTGTCCTCGTCGGTGGGCACCAGCCGACCATCCACTTCCTGAGGTAGGCCGATACAGCCAACAGTGCTGGTGTAAACGATGCGCGAGCAGTCGGCGAGGAAGGCGGTCTCCAGCACGTTGCGGGTGCCGTCCACATTCGCGGCATACATCGGCGCGTAATCGGGCAGCCAGAGGTGGTAGCTGGCGGCGACGTGGAAGCACCAGTCAAAGCCCTTCATCCCGGCTTCGAGCAGCTTGCGGTCGGCGATGTCCCCTTCGAGCAGTTCGTAGTCCGCGCCAGCGAGGCCGCGCAAATCCGCATCTTTCCGCGCCAGCACCCGGACGTCGTGCCCGCGGCGACAGAGCTCGTGAACGAGGTTGGCCCCAATGAATCCGGAGCCGCCAGTGACAAAACACTTCATGTTGGCTTGCGCCGAGGCGCAAATGGGCGGGCAGCTTGGCGGGTGGCCAACAGTCGCACAAGCCTAACAGAGGCCAGTCTGGAGACCCGCAGAACTGGGCTCAACCGCAGGTTAAAACTTCAACGAGGACGGCGGCCGAAGGCGATGCGAAGCCAGCCGCTCGTTGCAGCTTAGGCGTCGGTCAGAGAAGGGAAGTTAGAACCGTCCGTTGAGGGACAGGCCGACGTAGCCGGCTCCGTTGTCGCTGAGCTGGGTGTCCGCCTGATAATAAACCCAGCGGCGGTCGAGCACATAGCCACCCTCAAAACCGAGGTTGAAGTGACGGTTGAAGCGATATTGAAAGCCGCCGCCCAGCCGCCACTCCCGGTAGTCGAGCATCCGGCCATCCAACGCCGGGTTGGCAGCGGTGCGGGTGCCGTTGTCGCGCGCGGTGCGGTAGGCAACCTGACGCCACTCCGCGCCGGCGAAGAGCAGCAGATCCTCGCTGGCCTGCAACTCGATTTGCGGCCGGGGCATGACGAGGTTCAACGTCCAGTTGTCAGCGAAACGCCAGCGCACCCCGGGGCCGCCCAGCACACTGTATTGGGAGCGGAGATCGACATAGACGCCCAGCATCCACAGCAGGTCCTCGTTTGCCTCCCAGGCCAGCACCGCGTTGAATGGCACGTTCACATCGCCCCAGCTCAAGTCCAAGAAATCGCTGTAAATGCCCGGCCGGGCGTTGGCCCAGAAGGAAAGATCCTTCAACAGGGACCAGTTGCCGGTGAGCTGCAGGCCGACGTTGCCCAGCACCTTGGGAATGGGCATGCCGGGAGGCGTGTCGAAATCATTGCGCCGATACTCGGCGGCCACGCGGTAGGAGAAGTTGTCCGTGGGCCGGGCCGCCCAGCCGACCACGAGCCGCGTTTGCACGGCTTCCACGGTGCCGAGCCGAGCCTGCCCGAGCGAAATGCGGGAATCAGAGGTGTAGGCGGCGGCGGCCTCATACTCCAGTTGGGGAACGGTCCGGGGCGGGGCATGCCAGAAGTCCGCGTGGGCAGCCATGGTGGAACACATCAATGCCAGCCCAATAAGCGTCCGTTTCATGCTCATGCAGGGCAGAGGATGATCAAACGCAACGGACTTGGCAAGGCACGGGTTCAGCGGATTTGGGCAGCCCTCGGGATCCGGAGCGGGCACCATTTTGATTGTCGGCCTTGGGAATTGTGACTACACAGCATGGACGTGGTGCGGTTCGCACTGCGGTGGTTTTCCTTTGCATGAAGCTGCTAGTTGCCGACGACGATCCAATTATCCGACAGGTGATGATGAACCTGCTCTCGAAATGGGGATACGGCGTGGTTCCCACGACAAACGGGGCGGAGGCTTGGGAGGTGCTCCAGCACGACACCAGCCTGCGGGTCGGCCTATTCGATTGGTTCATGCCGGAAGTCAACGGCATGGAGCTGACCCGCCGCATCCGGGAGGCAAACATCGCGCCGTTTTACGTCATCCTCATCACGGCCCGCGGTGGAAAGGACAGCCTGCTGGAAGCGCTCGACGCCGGGGCCAATGACTTCATCAGCAAGCCCTTCGACAAGGAGGTGTTGCAGGCCCGGATCAAGGTGGCGACACAGGCCGTGGAATTGCAGTCCTACTTGATTCAACGTCTCTCCGACGCCGAGGCCCAGCTCCAGAGCATTGCGCAGTTCAAGCACTTCATCCCCGTGTGCAGCATTTGTGGCCAGGCGCGCGATTTGCACGATCAATGGCACAAGATCGCGCTGCCCTTCTCGACGCAGACCGGGGAGACGGAGTTTCACACCTGCTGCCCGGATTGCCGCGCCAAGATGGACCGGGTGCGCTCGTCGTAGGCGCGGGCGTCAGAGCACGAACTCCAGCTCCGGCTGGCTGGGGATGAGCCCCTGTTTGGCCGCCTCCCCGAGAAACCGCCGGATCGCCTCGCGACCCCGCTCGCCGTAGTCCATGGTCCAGTGGTTCACATACATCCCCACGAACTTGTCCGCGAGCTCCTGTCCCATGCCCCGCGCCCAGCGCAGGGAGTGCTTCACCGCCTCCGCACGGTGCGCCAGGCTGTATTGAATGCTGGCCGTCAGCAGGTCGGAAATCACCTTGCGCTCGGCGGGCGGGATGCGCTTGTGGATGACGTTGCCGCCGAGGGGCAGCGGCAGGCCATCGTGCTCCCGTCCCCACCAGGCACCCAGGTCCTCGCAGAGATGAAAGCCTTGCTTTTCAAAGGTGAGCTGACCCTCGTGAATGATGAGCCCCACGTCGGCCACGCCGTTTTGCACCGCCTCGAAGATCAGATCGAACGGCACCACCACATGCTCGAATTCACGCGCCGGCCGGCCCAGGTAAAGCTGCAACGCGAGGAACGCGCTGGTCATGCGGCCCGGCACCGCGATCCGGCGCGTCGCGATGGCGTCGCGCGTCAGCGGGCGCTTGGCCACCAGCATCGGACCGTAGCCATCGCCCATGCTCGCCCCGCTGGGCAGGAGCGCATACTGGCTGCTGATGTGCGCGTAGGCGTGGATGCTCACAGCGGAAATGTCCAGCTCGCCCCTGAGCGCGCGCTCGTTGAGCGTCTGGATGTCCTGAAGGATGTGCTCAAACCGGTAGCCAGGGGAGGGAATCAGATCCTTCGCGAGGGCATAAAACATGAAGGCGTCATCCGGGTCGGGTGAGTGGCCGAGGGTGAGCGTGCGTTGTTCCATACGGGGAAAATGTCCGCTGGCACCCTCCGGCTTGTCGAGCGGAGAAACTGCCAGAGCGCCGTCCACGATCCGGAGCTGCGGACCTGGCTGGCTACTTCACCGGGTGACCGATGAGATCCTCAACGCCCTGCAGGAACGTCGCATCCTGGAAGCTGCCCTTGGTGAGGAAAACATCCACCCCGGCCCGCAGCCCGCGCTGGCGGTCCTCCTCGCGTTCCTTGTAGGTGATCATCATGACCGGCAGCACCCGCAGACGGACATCCTGCTTGATCAGGCGCGTCAGCTCGGACCCGTCCATGCGCGGCATGTCCATGTCCGTGATGACGAGGTCAAAGGCCCCGGTGCGCACGGCATTCCAGCCATCCATGCCATCCACTGCTACGCTCACCTCGTAACCCTGCTCCTGCAGCAGCTTGCGTTCGAGCTCCCGCACCGTGAGCGAATCGTCCACCACCAGCACCCGTTGCCGGCGGCGGGCGAATGCCCCGCCCGCTCCCGCTCCGCTCAATCCGCCCGCGTCTCCGGTCGAGAGAATCCGTTCGGCGGACAACAGCACATCATCCACATCCAGCAGCAACACCGGCGCGCCCTCCTCCATCAACGCTCCGGCAGCGATGTCGCGGATCTTGCCCAGCTTCGGATCCAGCGGCAGCACCACCAGCTCGCGCTCGCCCGCGAATCGGTCCACCACCAGGCCCACGCAACGATCCCGCTCGCCCAGGACAATGACCGGCAGCTCGCCGTTCAAACCGGCGGGTGCGTCGCGTTCCAGCACCTGATGCGCCGTCACCAGGGAAACCCGCCGGCCCTCGTGCAGGAAAGTCTGCTGGGCCGGTCCCGTCTCCAAGGTTGTCCGATCCACCTTCAAGGTGCGGCTGACCGCGGCCAGCGGCACCGCGTAGGGCTCGCCCGCCACCTCCACCAGCAGCGTGCGGATCACGGACAGCGTCAGCGGCAACTGCATCTGAAACCGGGTGCCGGCCCCGGGCGTGGAAGTCACCCGCACTGCTCCGCGCACGCCCTTGACCACGTTCATCACGATGTCCAAGCCCACGCCGCGACCGGACATCTCCGTCACCTCCTCTTTCGTGGAAAAGCCCGGCAGGAACAGGAACTCCAGCAGCTCCGCCTCGCTCAACTGCGTGGCCGTGCCGGCGGCGATGAGCCCTTTGCGCACGATGGAGCGCCGCAGATGATCGTAATCCACGCCGCGTCCGTCGTCCGCGACGGAGACGAGCAGCTTGCCGTTGCTGTGGCGGGCCTCCAGCGTGAGCCGGCCGGCCCGCGACTTGCCCTTGCTCACCCGGTCGTCGGGAAACTCCATCCCGTGGTCCAGTGCATTGCGCAGCAATTGCGTGATGAGCGGTTCCAGCTTTTCCAGGATGTCGCGGTCCACCTGCGTGTCTTCGCCAAGGATTTCCAACGTCACTTCCTTGCCCAGCCGTTTGGACAGATCGCGCACCATGCGGGGGAAACCTTGGATGCCATCGGCGAAGGGCCGCATGCGGCAGGCCAGCGTCGCGCCATACATGCGTCCCGAGAGGTTCGAGGAGCGCCGCCCCAGGTTTTCCAGATCCACCAGTTGATGGCCGAGATACTGGCGCGCGCCCGTGAGGTGGGTCTGCAAGGCATGCAGCCGGTCGCGCAAGGCGTCGTCCACCATCGGCGTGGGCAGCGCCTCGCGAAGATGATCGAAGGCCTCGCTGACCTCCCCCAGTTGACGCTTCAAGCGCAGCAACGCCTCGGAAAAAGGCCGCAGCCGCCGGGCTTCCACCTGGGCTTCCCCCGCCAGCGCGAGCAGGCGGTTCAGGCTGTCCGCCGTGATGCGCAGTGAGCGCTCCTGTTCCTCGGCGCTTGGGCTGGGGCCGGCTGGCTGCCCCCCGGCGGCCGGGCTGCCGGAGGGGGCTTGGGCCGCTCCGCCCGGGCCGCCGCCCTGCGCGAACTTCTCCGCCTGGTCATGCACCTCCATCAACGCCGCGACACTGCTGAGGAACTGGCTGACTTCCGGCGCGTGCGTCGTGCTCCATTCCTCGATCTGCGCCTCCGGCGTGTGGGCGATGCGGTTCAGCAGATCCACGCCCTCCAGCATCATGTCCACCAGCAGCGTGGTGAAGGCGGTCTGGCCGCGATACTTGGGTGCGAGATCCGCCCGGTCCAGCAGCCCGGCGACGGGCTTTTTGTCCAGCGGCACGGGGCTTTTCTGCACGGCGACAAAGGCGTCCTCCATCGCGTGCGCTACCCGGACGGCAGCATCAAGGCCAACGATGCGCGCGGCTCCCTTGAGCGAGTGGGCGGCGCGCATGAGTGACTCCAACTGCGCGGGGCTGGCATCCTTCTCCAGCCCGAGCAGCCCGGAGTTCAGCACGGCCTGCTGGTTTTCGGCCTCGGCCTTGAACAGGTCGAGCATCGAAAAGCTGCTGAGGTCGTCAGGGAGGTTGTTGCTCACGGCACAAGTGTCGGCGGGTTCATGCCAGGCTCCGGTTCAGGGCGGCGAACAGCTTTTGCTCATCCAGGCAGCAGACGGATTGCTCCCGCCACATAACCCGGCCGCGACCCGCCGCGCGGAGGATGCGGTCCTCGGACTCGATCTCGGCGGGTGCTTCCGGCAGGGCGAGGTGCTGCACCCCGCGCACCTCGGTGACGGGGAAGGCGTAATGTTCGTTCTGATGGCGCACCACCAGCAGCCGACCGGCAGCGGCCCGGGGCAGCAAGCCGCCGGTGCCCACGCCCTTGTCAATTCCGAGCAGCCGGCCGACCGAGACGCACGTAAGCAGCTCGCCGCGCACGTTGACCACGCCGAGCAGCACGCCTTCGCGCCGGTGCGGCAGGGTGTGGATGGGGCGCATCTCGCCGACCTCCTCCATCACGCTGATGTCCAAGGCCAGCCACTCATCACCGATGCGGAACACCAGCATGGGCGTGCCAAGATCCGTGGCGATCGCGAGCTCTGCCATGCGCTCCGTCCACTCCCGCCGGTAGCCTGCGGGCGGCCGCGAGTCGAGCAGGCGCATGGCTGCGGCGGCGTAAACCGGGCAGTTGCGGCAGTGCAGGTGAACCTGCAATTCCGGGCAGGAAACGTCTCCCCAGATGCCGATGTGCTGCCAGCAATCGGTCCGCTCGGTGGGCGGGTCCACCATCAGCGCGGGCGCGGCGGCGGGACTTTCCGCAGGTGCAGCGGGCTCCGGCTTGCGGCGGCGGTTTTTGAACTCAGCCAGCATCGGCATTCTGGGAATGAGCAAGATGATACACGGAGAGCAGATCCCGCAGCTCATCGGTGAGCAGCTTGTCGAGTTGCAGCAACCGGAGCCGACCCCGGGGGTCTTGTGCTACCAGCGCGTCCCCCACCATCGTGAATTCGCCCAACTGCTTCGGCACAAGTTCCGTGGCGTGCTCGACGATGAGGCCCAGCGGCCACATGGACCCGGGCTGGGACTCATGTTTCAGCAGCAGGATGCGCGTGCTGAGACGGAGGTTGGACGGGCGTCCCAGCGCCAGCAGACACAGGTCCAGCACGGGCACAGAAGCGCCATGGTAATCAAACTCGCCCGCAGTGCCCACCGGCGCGCCCACGATCTTCCCCAGCTCGACCATGGCGAGCACCTCAAGGACGCGGGCCGCCTCCAAGGCGTAGCGGTCCGCGCCGAGTTGGAAGGTGAGGAAGAGCATGGGGGCGATCCGCGACAGCGACCTTCATCGGCTGCCCGGCAACTTGAAGCGGGCCACGCCTTCCCGCAGGCCGTAAGCCGTGTTCTTGAGCTGCTCGATGGCCTGGTTGGACTGTTCGAGTGATTGCGCTGTCTGCTGGACAGCCTGACTCAACTGGGTGAGCGACTCGCTGATTTGCTGACCACCGGCGGATTGCGACTGCATGCCGGAGTTGACCAGCTCGAAGCGCGGCGCGAGCTGCTGCACCTGCTGGATGATCTGGGCGAGCTGCGTGCCGACGGACTGAACTTCCTTCACGCCCGAGCGGATTTCCTCGGCGGTCTGGTTCATGGCCAGCGTGCCGGCGGACACGGCGGCCTGCATCTCCTTGACCATCTGCTCGATGTCGTAGGTGGCCACCGCGGTCTGATCGGCGAGGCGGCGGATCTCGGTGGCGACAACCGAGAAGCCCCGTCCGTATTCGCCGGCCTTCTCGGCTTCGATGGCGGCGTTGAGCGAAAGCAGGTTGGTGCGGTCGGCAATCTTGGTGATGGCGGTGACGACCTGGTTGACATTGGCCGCCTTTTCGTTGAGCACGCTGAGCTTGGCTTGAATCAGACCGGCGGCGGCAGTGAGCTGGGTCATTGTCTCGCGCATGCGGGACAGCCCTTCCTGGCCCTTGTTGGCCAGCGTGGCGGTGTCCTCGGCCACGGCGGTGGCGTCCTTCATCATCTTCACCAGCTCAATGGAGGTGGCGGAGATCTCCTTGGCGGTCGCGCCGATTTGCGTGGTGGTGGTGGCGATGTTGGTGGCGGTGGCCTGCTGCTGCTTGCCGGTGACGGAGATCTGGTTGACGGAGGTGTTCACCTGCAGGCCGGATTTCTGGACCTGGCCCACGATGTCGGTGAGGCTGCGCACCATCCGCTGGAGCGCACGCATGAGGCCGCCCATCTCGTCGGCGCGGTCCTGCGCGGAGACGTTCACCGCCAGATCGCCCTCGGCGATCTGGTCCGCGACCTCGACCACCTCGTTGAGCGGCCCCGTGATGTTGCGGCCGATGAAGACCGCCACGAGCGTCACGAGCAGGAAGCTCACCGCCACGATGGCCAGCGTCTTGCCCACATCCGTGTAGAAGTTGTCGATGCGCGCGCGGAGCAGCTCGCTCAAGGTGAGGGCTACCTTGTCTTCGAGGCGCAGAATCGCGGCGGTGCCGCGGGTGATGGTGTCATGGAATTCGCGCAGCGAAACCGTTGCCCGCCGTTCCGTGAGGCTGCGGCGGATGAGC
>CAIPBN010000375.1 GCA_903863315.1 uncultured Verrucomicrobiota bacterium
AGGTGAAGGTGACGATGAAGCTGGACCAAGCGGCCGAGGTGAAAACCGATGCCAAGGCCACCATCAAGTTCGCCGGCCTGCTCGGGCAGAACTTCATCTCCATCAACCTCGGCACCCCGACTGTTCCCACGCTGACGCCCGACAGCTTCATCGATACCACCGAGCAGCCGGACCTCTCGGCCATGATGCAGAAGCTCGACAACGCCGCCGCCGGCATCGAGAACCTCACCAAGAGCTTCAGCGGGGACAGCATCCAGAACGTGCTGGGGCCGATGACCGACTTCCTCAAGCAGAACAACCCCAAGCTGACCGCGCTCTTTGGCAATCTTCAGACCATCTCCGACCGCATCGCCAAGGGTGAGGGCACCATCGGCAAGCTCATCAGCGACGACGCGCTTTACACCTCCTCGCTCAAGACCGTGGACACCCTCAACAAGACCGCCGCTGATGCGCAAAGCCTGCTTGCGGATGCCAAGGGGGCGATTGGCGAGGTGAAGGGAACGTTCAGCAACGTCAATGGCGCCATCGGCGACGTAAAGGGCTTCATGACGGATGCCCGTGGAGCCGTGACCGACGTGAAAGCCATGTTTGGCGACGCGCGTCTGGCTATTGGTGACGCCCGCAAGGCGCTGGGCAACGTCAACGAAGCCATGTTGAGCGCCAAGCAAACGGTGACCAATTTGCAGGCCGACCTTCAGGCCGGGCGCGGCTCGCTGGGCAAGCTGCTGAAGGATGAGGCGCTCTACAACGAGACCACGCTGGCCATGAGCAATCTGCGGGAGATCATGCAGAAGATTAACAAAGGGCAGGGCAGTGTCGGCAAGTTTGTCAACGACGACAGCCTGTTCAAAAACGCCAAGATGACCCTTCAGAAGCTCGACAAGGCCACCGAGGGCTTGGAGGACCAGGGGCCGCTGAGCATCCTTGGCATCGCGGTGAACAGTTTGTTTTGAGCCCGCCTAGGCCGGCCCGGGATCCGGGCTGGGCAGATTGGCATTTCCCTCGTTGCGGCGGGGATTTCGCCATCTCTGCGGGCAGCCCGGGGCAAGGCTAGAAAAGGTTTCCCCCCCTTGGGCGTTTGCCTATCCTCCGACGGTTGGCCTGACTGAATCATCTTGAGCGCGCAGCGCAACAAAACGGCGAGCTGGTGGCGTGGGCATCTGCGCCGCATGGGTGCGGCTTACCTTGTGCTCGTGATTTCCCTGGTCCCGACGCTGGTCGCCTACTGGCGGGTGCGGGACAACGCCCGGGAGCGGGACTCGGAGCGCTTCGAGCAACTGGCCCGGGGCAAGGAAGACGCCGTGGAGCGGCGCTTGGTGCGCTATTTTGACGAGGTGGTGAGCGTCGCCGGGTTCTTCACGGCCAACGAGGCCATCGAGGTGGCCGAGTGGAACCGGTTCGTGAGCGGCACCACCATTGCGGAGCGGTTTCCCGGCTTTGAGCTGCTGGGTTTTCTCGAATTTGTCCCCGGTTCGGCACAGGCGGCGCACGAGGCCAAGTGGAAGAAGCAAGGGCTGGCCAGCTACCGCATCCATCCGGTCGGCGCTCGCGAGATTTACTACCCGCTCGTGGTTTCCAGCCTGACCAATGCCGCGTCGCGCGGGCTGCTGGGGGCGGATGCCTGGACGGACGCTGCTTTGCTCCCAACCCTCCAGTATGCTCGTGAGAGCGGGACCGGTGCCGTGAGCGCGCCGACGACCTACCCGCAGCCGCAGACCGTAGCGGTCCGGCGGCCGGTCTTCGTCCAGCCGGTTTATCTTTCCGGCAAGCCGATCGCCACCAACGAGGAGCGGGTTGCGGCGCTGCGCGGGTTCATCATCGGCGCGCTGGATATGCCCCGGTTGCTGGCGGGGATTTTTGACGCCGCCGGAGACGGCCAGGTGCGTGGCGAGCTGTTTGCCGGGCCACGAAACACGCCCGGGGAGCCGCTCTTTGTCAGCGCGCAACGGGAGACCCGCGAGCCTCGCTTCCAGCGCGAAACCGCCGTGCGCGTGGGCAACCGGGAATGGCGGCTGGTCTCCTCCTCGGCCGCGGCTTTCGAGAGCGGCGCTTACAACCGTCTCCCGCCCATCGTGCTCGGGCTGGGGATTTCGGTGAACCTGCTGCTCTTCGGCATTGCTTGGGCGCAGGCCATGGCGCGGCGCGAAGCGGAGCGCCTCGCGGACGACTTGCGGGATGTGCAGGAGCGGGACCGGTTGCTGGAGCGCGCCACCAACGACGCCATCTGGGATTGGGACATCCAGTCCGGCCGGCTGGTTTGGAATGAGGCGGTGCAGGCCATGTTCCGTTACTCTGGCGAGGCGCTCACACCCAAGCTGGACTGGTGGCTGGAGCGGTTGCACTCCGAGGACCGCCGCCGGGTATGGAATGGCCGCGAGGCGGCGGTGCAGACGGGCGGAGAATTCTGGGCGGATGAATACCGCTTCCGCCGCGGCGACGGCACCTTTGCCTACGTCATCGATCGCGGTTTCATCATCCATGACCGGCAGGGCGTGGCGATCCGCATGATTGGCTCCATGGTGGACATCACCGCGCAGCGCGAGGCCGAGGAAGCGCGTCGCCAGTCTGAGCGCAAGCTCGCCCTTCACATCCAGCAGACGCCACTGGCGGTCATCGAGTGGAACCTGAGCTTTCAAGTCACCGCCTGGAATCCTGCGGCCGAGCGCATCTTTGGCTATGCCGCTCATCAGGCGCTGGGCCGCCACGCGGCCGAGCTGATTCTGGTTCTCACGGAGAAGAAGACCCCGGGCACGAACCTCTTCACCAACCTGTTGGCCGGCGTGCGGCTCTCCGAGGAGGCCCGGGAACACGTCCAGCGCACTTGGCAGGGCGTCCTCAACAATGCCCATCCGGACCGCGGCCTGGCGGGCACCGGCGCGCACGAGAGCCTCAACGCCTTTGCGGTCACGAATCGCACCAAGGACGGCCGGCGCATCATCTGCGACTGGTATAACACCCCGCTCATTGATGCCACCGGCCAGATAGTCGGAGTTGCATCCTTGGTCTTGGATGTCACGGGCCGCAAACAGGCCGAGGACGCGCTCGCTGCCGAAAAGGAACGTCTCACGGTTACGCTCCGCTCCATCGGTGATGGCGTGATCGCCACTGACACCGAGGGGCGCGTAAGCATCATCAACAAGCTGGCCGAGGATCTGACCGGCTGGCGGCAGGGCGATGCCATCGGGCAGCCGCTTCCGTCGGTCTTCAGCGTCGTTCACCAGCGCACGCGGCAGGCCTACCGGAACCCGGTCACCCAGGTTTTGGCCACCGGTGAAATTGTCGATCTTCCCGATCAAAGCCTGCTGGTGTCCCGGGACGGCACGGAACGGGTGATTGCCGCCAGTGCCGCGCCCATCCTGGACAAAGAGGCGAAGATTCTGGGCTCCGTGCTGGTCTTCCGCGATGTAAGCGATCAGCACGCCATCATGGAAGAGCGCGTGCGGGCCAGCAAACTGGACTCTTTGGGCATTCTTGCCGGAGGCATCGCCCACGACTTCAACAACATCCTCACCGCCGTCATCGGCAACATCTCCTTCGCCCGCCTCTTCTGCCAGCCGGGCGAAAAACAGTTCGAGCGCCTGGAGGAGGCGGAGCGAGCCGCGTTGCGCGCCAAGGATCTGGCTACGCAGTTGCTCACCTTTGCCAAGGGCGGCGCGCCGGTCCGCCAGACCGCGTCGCTCTCCGAATCATTGCGCGACTCCGCCAGCTTTGCCCTGCGCGGGTCCAACGTGCGGTGCGAGTTTCAAGCGGCTCCCGACCTCTGGCCGGTCGAGGTGGATCAAGGCCAGTTCAGCCAGGTCATTCAGAACCTCGTCATCAACGCTGTGCAGGCCATGCCCAACGGGGGCGTGGTTCACATCTTGGCGCAAAACACCACTGTGGATGCTGACACCACGCTCCCGCTGCCACCCGGCCGCTACTGCCGTGTCACCGTCAAGGACCACGGCGTCGGCATCAAGCCGGAGAACCTCGTCAAGGTGTTTGACCCTTACTTCACCACGAAGGAGAAGGGCACCGGGCTTGGCCTGGCCACGTCTTACTCCATCATCAAGAAACACGACGGCATCATCACTGTGGATTCCACTGTTGGCACGGGCTCGGAGTTCCATGTTTACCTGCCCGCCTCCGACAAACAGGTGAAGCCGACCAAGCCGGAGACGACCGTGGCCGTGCAAGGCCAGGGGCGCATCCTCGTGATGGACGACGAGGAACTCATCCGTGAACTGGCGCAGACTGCGCTTTCGTTTCTGGGCTACGAGGTGGACACCGTGGCCGACGGGGAAGCCTGCATCAAAGCCTATACCGAGGCCCGCGAGGCCGGCCGGCCTTATGCGGTCGTCATCATGGACCTTACCATCCCTGGTGGCATGGGCGGCAAGGAAGCCATCCAGCGCCTGATCGAGCTCGACCCCGACGTGCGCGCCATCGTCTCCAGTGGCTATTCCCACGGCCCGGAGATGGCCAACCACAAGCAGCACGGCTTCAGCGGCATGGTGGGCAAGCCATACAAAGTCGAGGAGCTCGCGAAGGAAATCACCGCCGTCATCAACCGCAAGGGCGCGGCGTAGCCGGAGAGGACAGCGAATAGCGGATAGACACCCGACTCCGCTCTATCCTCTGACCCTTCGCTTCCAAAGGAACATCCGTTCCAGGCCTGTGCGATTCGGATACGAGCGCGGCGTCCACTCCTCCAGCAGTTCAAAGTGCGGCGAGAAGCGCACCCAGATTTCCTCCCGGTCCACGCCGAAGGGCGGGCCTTCCTTGTCCGGGATGAAGTAGTTCACCGCGAGGTAATGCCCGCCCGGCTTGAGCCAGCGCAGCACCGCGCGCACGTAGTCCTCGCGCTGGTTTGGCTGGATGGCGCAGAAACAAGTGTGCTCGAACACCCAGTCGAACGACGCGTGCGGCTCGTCGGCAAGGAAATCACCCAGCCGAAACTCGGTCCGCTCCGGCATTCCAGCTACCTTTGCCCGTTCAACTGCGCTCGGCGCGATGTCGAAACCCGTGGCCTGAAAACCCGCTGCCGCCCACGCGCGCACGTCGTGTCCCAATCCGCAGCCAGGCACCAGCACTTTCCCGCGCGGTGCATTCGGGTGCGCTGCGAGCCAGTCAACAAGCCCGGGCACCGCCTCGCCCTTTTCCCACGGCATGTCGTTGGCCTGATAATGCGCCTCCCAATCCGTGTTGCTCATGCTGTCATTCCTTTCGCGTTCATTCGCGTGCTTCGCGGGCAGTTCAAGTCTTCCGCCTCGCCACCACAAACGCGCACAGCATTCCGTAACGCAGCGGCGTGAGGTTCAGCAGCCAGTCCAGCGGCGGAAACACGTAGCGGTCGGTGCAAAGCGCCTGCTCGACGACGCAGCCGAGCCGCTCCAGTTGAAACGCCATCTCCAGCGCGTTGGTCATGATGATGGCGTCGTCGTCCGGCTCGAACGGCGTCTTCACCACCGGGGCCACGCGCTCGAAGCGGACCTGCTCCGGGGTTTCCTTCATCTGCCGCCGCTTCGCGAGCAGCCGCTGAAGGTTGCGCCACTTGTTGCCCAACCCGCGCATCCGGTAGTGGTAGTCGCGCAGCCCGATGACGCGCAGAAAGTTCGGACTAGAGACGATGACCTTGCCGCCTGGCTCCGTCACGCGCACCAGCTCGGCTAGGAACGCCTCCGCTTCGTCCACATGCTCCAGCACGTTCAGCGCGCCGACGCAGGCGAAATGCTTGTCTGGGAACGGCAGCCGCTTCCCATCGTAAAGCTGGCAGCGCTCGCTGAACTCCCGCGCGCGTGCGATATTCGGCTCCGACACATCCACGCCGTAAGCCTCCACGCCGTCCCGCGTGAGCGCGCCCACCACCTGCCCGACGCCGCAGCCCACGTCGAGCGTGCGACCGCCCGCGCGTTCAGGCCGCAGCGCGTCGGTGTATTTGCCGTAAAACGCCGGATCCCAGCCCGCGAGAAACTCCGCGTAAGCTTCGTTGTTCCGGTAGAAAGACTCGTGCTGGCCCATGCCGCGCGGACTATCCGGGCAGGGCAGGGGAGCGGCAAGGGCAAGTTGAAGCTTCAAGTCCGACGGGCTTCCGCGTTGAATCGCCGCGCATGAAACTTTTGGTCATCGGTTCCGGCGGACGCGAACACGCCCTCGTCTGGAAACTCGCGCAGTCGCCGCACGTCGCGAAGATGTGGTGCGCGCCGGGCAATGCGGGTATTGCCGAGGAGCAGCTCGCCAAGAACGGCGCGCTCGTCGAGTGCGTCGCCGTGAGCGCGGAGGATTTGCCCAAGCTGCTCGCCTTCGTGCAGCAGGAGCGGCCGGATTTCACCGTGGTTGGTCCTGACAATCCGCTCGCGGCGGGCGTGGTGGATTTGTTTCAGGCGAACGGCTTCAAGATTTGGGGGCCGAATAAGCAGGCCGCGCAATTCGAGGGCAGCAAGGCTTTCTCACAAGATTTTATGGAGCGGCACGGCATCCCGACCGCAAAGTCTGGCACCTTCACCGACCCGGTTGCGGCGAAGCGTTTCGCCGCTAGCCTTGATGGCCGCTGCGCCGTGAAGGCCGATGGCCTCGCACTCGGCAAAGGCGTGTTGCTCACGACCAGCGTCCGCGAGGCCGAGCAGGCCGTGGACGAAATCATGGTGAGCAAATCCTTCGGCGCGGCGGGCCAGCGCATTGTCATCCAGGAGCTGCTCGAAGGCATGGAGATTTCCCTGCACGCGCTCTGCGATGGTCAGGTCGCCAAGCTCTTCCCGACCTCGCAGGACCACAAGCGCGCCCTCGACGGCGATGCCGGTCTGAACACCGGTGGCATGGGCACCTATTCGCCCGCGCCGTTTCTCACCGACGCCGAGCTGAAGTCCGTCGGCGACGCCATCCTCAAGCCATGGCTGCGTGGCTGCGCGGCGGACGGCATTGATTTCCGCGGCCTGCTCTACCCCGGCGTGATGCTCACCAAGAGCGGCCCGAAGGTGCTGGAGTTCAACGCCCGGTTCGGCGACCCCGAGACGCAGGTCTATCTCACGCGTTTGGAAAATGACTTGGTTGAACTCCTCCTCGCTAGCACCGAAGGCCGGCTCGCCAGCCACGAACTTCGCTGGAGCACCAACGCCAGCGTTTGTGTTGTCATGGCCAGCGGCGGCTACCCTGGCAGCTACCCGAAAGGCAAGGTCATCACCGGTCTGGATGTCGCGAATGCGCTGCCGAACACCAAAGTCTTCCACGCCGGCACCGCGAGGAAGGACGGCCAGATCGTGACCAATGGCGGTCGCGTCCTCGGCGTCACCTCCTGGGCCAAAGACCTCGCCGTCGCCCGCAACTCCGCCTACGCCGCCGTGGAAAAAATCCACTTCGAGGGCGCGCACTTCCGCCGCGACATCGCGGCGAAGGGGCTTTCCAAGTAGGTCATCGCATCTTGCCTGACCTCCATCTCAACCGAACCGCTTGTGTGGAAGCGCAAATTGAAAGCACAGGCGGGACGCACTGTCGCTACTTTGCGATGGCGCGCACCACTTGGCTCTTCTTCCACGCGGTGAGCTTCTTGGCGTCGGCGGGATTCTTCAGCTTCAGCGTCGTCTCGTTCACGCCGGAGCCGTAGGTGCCCAGGTTTTTGCGCGTGAGCAGCTCGGCTTCGGCGTTTGGGTGGAAGTGTCAGCCCGGATCCGTAGGCCGCAGTGAACCGTAGCATCATGCGCTGCCGATGAACTGCGACTTCGTGGTTGTGCATTGACCAAGCGTCCGAACTCACGCATTTCATTCAAGCCGTTCACATCTACCGCATGAAAATTATCCTCCTGAGCGCAATCGCGGCCTACCAACGCTACCTCTCCCCGCACAAGGGCTTTCGTTGTGCCTTCCACGCACACACGGGACGCGGTTCCTGCTCGGGATACGGCCACCGCGTCATCGCCCGCTTTGGAGCAATGCGGGGCCTGCGCCTCCTCCGGCGGCGGCTAGCGGACTGTCGGGTGGTGGCCAGTCAAAATAGGAAGCTCTCGCGCTTGCCCAACTCCCCTCAGCGCACCACCCGGGATTGGCGTCGTGAAGGCGGGTTTTGTGATGGTTGTGATGACTGTGATCTATCGAGCTGCTCGATACCAAGCCGCTCTGACCTGCGAGATATAGTCTCTCAAGTGCGGAACCCGTCTTCAAATACTCGAGCTGCTTGCGTTGGCGCCAAGTGGTGTGGGAGCAGGCTTTTGGTCATGGCGGCTATAGTGGCGGCTATAGTTACGATTATCTTTATTGCCTTGAACTTGTGGCTTCGTTGGCAGAAGTAGCCGTTGCAAGGCTAGGTCGCCTTACTTGGCCAGGAGGCGCGAGACCTGACTCTTTTTCCACCCGGCAAGCTTCTTCGCGTCGGTGGCGTTTTTCAGCTTCAGCGTCGTTTCGTTCACGCCGGAGCCGTAGGTGCCAAGGTTCTTGCGGGTCACCAACTCGGCTTCGATGGCGTCGCCGGTGGGGGCGAACTGGGCGTCGGTGGCGCGAAGTTGCACGGCTTGGCCGAGCTTCAACAGGTTTCCTTGAAACCAATAGGAGGAGTGGATGAGGAAGTGGACGATGTCGCCGTTCACGGCCTCGATTTGGCCGGTCAGCCCTTCCTGCGCGATGCGGGCGGCGACTTGGTCGGCTTCAATCTTCTTCACGGCGTCAAGGCTGGCGTCGTCGGTAAGCAGGCGCACGATGCGGCGGTCGCCGTCCTTGGTCCACGTGAAGTAGAGGCGGTCGCCAGTCTTGAGTGCGGGGGCGTCGGTGCGCTGGCCGTTGCGGAAGAATTTCGCGTCGGCGGCAAACTGAAAGTCGCGCGGCTTGTCCTCGAAGGGCTTGTCACCCGCATAAACCTGCGCGCTGAACTCACGGCCACCGGGTTTCACGGACTGGATCACCCACGCGTGGTTGTGGCCCTTCATCTGGCAAACCTCGTCTTGGTAATGCACGAGCCAGCCGCGCTTTTTGTCGCCATCGGGATTGAAGAAGCAGTTCACGCGCTCGCCGGGCAGCGGCTCGTCCACATGCGCGCCGTAGGTGAGGTGACGGTAGGTGGTGGCCCAGGGGAGAATCTTCGCGGTGAAGATTTCGCCGTTGCCCTCGTGCTCGAACTCGCCGGTCCAGGTGGTGCGGTCGAACTTCCGCCAGACATACCAGCCGCGCGAAATCCCTATGTTGCCGGGCACACCGAAGCGACGCGCGTGGAGCGGGTGCGCGCCCTCGTGCGGCGACGTGGCGAGCGTGCGCAGTGGTTTCAGTTCCGCGCCGGGATGGCCGGCGAAGCCCTTCACCCCGACCTTCGCGTGGAAGACGCCGTCGGGCGTGCCGGTGGTGCAGAAGATCTCGTCGTGGTTCGCGCCGCCGAAGGTGATGTTGCTCACGACTTGCGCCGGCACGTCGATCTGGCCGAGAACTTTCGCGTCCGGGCTGAGGACGGTAATGCGGCCCTTCTTCGTCTCGGGCCGGTGGAAGTCGGCGACCCACAAGTTGCCCTCGGCATCGAAGACGCAGCCATCACCTCCGCTGCCGCCGAGGTCGTAAAACACTTCCGGCGTGCCGAGTGGGGCATCGTCGTTCGCAGGCAGGGCGAGGCGGAGGATTTTCTTCGACTGCGACTCGATGAGATAGAGGAACTTGCTGGCAGGGTCCACATCAAGGCCGTTGGGGAACGCGAAGCCGGAAGCAACGCGCATGACCTTGCCGGTGACGCTCAAGCGGTAGATGTCGCCGACGGGCTTCGCGAGCGAGGAGCCTTCGGGGTCGGTCCAGTAAATGTTCCCGCGCGCGTCCACGGTCACGTCGTTCAGGCCGCGCAGTGGCTTGCCCTCGAACTGGTCGGCGAGCACGGAGACGACGCCATTCGTGGCGAGGCTGAGGACGGCCTTGTGCTTGTTGTCCACGACCAGAATTTGTCCGTCGCGGCGGAGTAAGGTGCCGGCCGGGCCGATGTCGAGCCATGGGAAGACCTTGCCCGTCTTGTCCACTTTGAGCAGCGCGCCGGAGCAGAAGAAGACTTCGCCATTCAGCCATGTCGGGCCTTCGGAATAGCCGGGAGCCTTGGCGTGATGAGTCCACTTGGCGGCGGCAAGCTGGTCGGCGATGGATGCGGCGGAGATCGGCAGGGCGAGGCACGCGAGCGCGGCGATTACAGAACGCAGTTGAAGCATGGCGCGTTGGACGTAGCGTGCGGCCCCGGCATTTCCGTCTTTACCCGACTTCGCGTGCTTGGCACGTTGCCGCGCACCAACATCACCTATGCCCACCATTCAGGAGCAGATTGACCAGCAGGACTTGTCGCTCTTCAAGACCATCGAAAGCCAGAGCAGCGAGGATGATCGCCGTTCGTTCATGGCGTTGAACAGCGCATTCCGCCAGTGGAAGGGTGGAAAGTTCACGTTCCTCGAAATTGGCTCTTTCAAGGGCGGATCACTCCAGTCCTATGTGGCTGATCCCGGCTGCACGAAAATCATCTCGATTGATCCGCGCCCTAAGTTCGTGCCCGACGCGCGCGAGAAGGGCGGCGACTATTCGCACGTCACCACGCAGCACATGCTCGACTTGCTGGCAAAGGTGCCGGGGGCGGATGTGAAGAAGGTCATTCCCATCGAGAAGGGCACGGAGTCGCTCAAGCCGGCAGACCTGCCGTTCAAGCCGGACTTCTGCTTCATCGACGGAGAGCACACGGACACGGCGATGCTGCGCGACGCGCGCTTTTGCCTGAACGCGATGGGGCCGGACAGCGCGATGGCGTTCCACGACGGCGACATCATTTACCTGGGGCTGGATGCGCTCATCCACGAACTACAAGCGTCGGGCCGTGAGTTTCGTGCCTACAACCTGCCCAGCTCCGTCTTCGTCATCGAGTTCGGCAAGTGCCGCCTGAGCCAGTTCGAGCCGATGCGCTCGTGGCGTGACCAGAACTACAAGGGCTACCTCTACGCGCTGGTGCGCAACGACGTCTTTCGCACGACGGCGCGCGAGTATTGGCGCATTGCCGAACACCCGGCCTTCAAGCTGCCGCACAAACTGGGCTTGGTGAAGGTGGCGAAAAAGATCATGGGCGGGGGCAAGAAGAAGAAATAGGGAAAGCCCCGTCGGGTGGGATCCAACAATTACCATGGGTGGAGTGAGTTCGCGTAGCGCGTTTTCCTCAAAACTCAAAAAGCGACGAGGTATGGGCTCTTGGGATGCTGGTAACTTTGAGAATGACACTGCGATGGATTGGGTCGGCGACCTGCGCGAGAGCCGTAGCGTGACGATCGTTCGCGACGCCTTGATTCGGGTCATTGAGCAGAGCGCACCGCAGCGGCCATCGTTTGTCGGCAGACTACTTGGTCGTCATCCCGCAGAACCCTACCTGCCTGCATCGGTGGCGTCTGAGGCACTCGCTGCGGCGGAGATTGTTGCTTGTTGGCTTGGGCATCCACTCCCGGAGCTACCCGATGGCGTCGTAGAGTGGACGCGTGAACACGCGCAAGAGTTCTCACCCGATTCTGGTCAGCTTGCTCGGCAGGCAGTTGCCATTATCAAGACGAAGTCTGAGCTGAAGGATTTGTGGGAAGAAGGTGACGCCTCGATAGGTTTCAAGTGGCACGCCGTAATTGCGGATTTGGAGCGAAGGCTTCAGAGTTAAGCTGCTTAATTGGCCGTCCCTACGCCCTTCCCGCCGTTGCGGTGTTTACCCCACGGCTGGCACCACAGAGGCGAGACGGGCACAGAGATTCCTATTTCTCCTTTGTCCTGCCCGGGAATTCCGACGGACGCCAACCGGTCCACTTCTTGAACGTGTTCGAGAAGACGAACGGGTTTTGGTAGCCGACGGCGTTGGCGATGGTTTCAACCTTGTCGCTGGTCGTGGAGAGGAGTTCCGCCGCGCGCCTCATACGGAGGAAGATGACTTGGTGCATTGGGCTGCGGCCGAGTTGCCGGTTACACAGCCGGCGCAGATGCTCGGTGCTGATGTGCGCGAGGCGGGCGAGCCGCTCCAGTGTCCACTCTTCGTCGAGATGCGCGGCGACGCCTTCCCACACGAGCCAGAGCCGGTCCTCCACCTGCCACGGGCGAGCGAAGCGAAGGACGTAGGCGTGGACCAAGTCCGCCCAATGCTGCATCTGCGCGGGGACCGCCGCGCCTTTGGCTTCGTAATGCAGCCCCAAGGCCGCGTGGCGCACCGGCTCGGGGTCAAACTTTGCGAGCACGGGGGAACTCGCACCGGCGATGGGGCGCTGGTCCGTGGGTTGTTCGTAGCGCACCCAGACAAATTCCCACGGCGCACCGGGTTCGGCGTGGAAGGCGTTGAGAATGTGCGGCGGCAGCAGGCAGGCCGTGCCCGCGCTGCAGGTTTGCCAGCGGCCCTCCACGAGGAACCGCCCGCGTCCGCCGAAGCACGCCAGGAAGTAGGTGCCGCTCTGTTTCATGCGCACGACGCGATATGGCGCGACCGCGTGGCAGACGCCGAGGTGGGCAATTTGATGTTGCGTGAGCGCCGGGCAGACGGGCGTTTCTTGGAGCCACGGGCGCGGGTCGGTGGAACTGGCGCGCACAATCCATTGGCGTGTCTGCGCGCCCAGGATGTGCGTTTCGGATAGTTGGGCGTGGGTCTTTGCCATTTTCAAACCCGCAGGCGTGGCAATACGATGCCCGGCACGCTCGCTTGGCGCGACAGATTTTTAACTAACCTCGAACCATGCCCAATCCCTGGACCGGCAAAGGAAACCCCTACACCCGCAAGGAAGTCCGCGACCGCTTGATGAGCACCATCAAGAAGGGCGACGCCATCATCGCCGCCGGCGCCGGCACGGGCATCAGCGCGAAGTTCATCGAGAAGGGCGGGGCGGACCTAATCATCATTTACAACTCCGGGCGCTTCCGCATGAGCGGCCACGGCTCGACCTGCGGCCTCATGGCCTACGGCGACGCGAATGCCGTCGCGATGGAGATTGGCGAATACGAGGTGCTGCCGACGGTGGAGGAAATTCCGGTCATCTGCGGCGTCCACGCCACCGACCCGCGTCGTCGCATGTGGCACTGGCTCGGCAAGGTGAAGGAGATGGGCTTCAGCGGTGTGAACAATTTCCCGACGCACACCATTGTGGATGGCCACTTTCGCGGCGTGCTGGAAGAGACAGGCATGGGCGTGAAGAAGGAGTTCGAGATGATTGCGCTCGCACGGAAGATGGACCTTTTCAGCATCGTGTATGTGGCCACCCCGGAGGAAGCGGTCGAGATGGCGAAGGCCGGCGCGGATGCCATCATCGCGCACGTGGGCACGACCGTCGGCGGCAGCATTGGTGTGACCAAGGCAGTGGTGACTTGGGACTTCACCTTGAAGCGCACGCAGGACATCATTGATGCCGCCAGCCGTGTGCGGAAGGACATCTTCTTCCTCTGCCACGGCGGCCCCATCAACACGCCCGAGGACGCCAACCGCGTCATGCAAGGCACCGACGCTGTCGGTTTCGTCGGCGCGAGCAGCCTGGAGCGCATGGGCGTGGAGGCGTCGCTGACGAACCTGACGCGCGACTTCAAGAAGCTGAAGGCTCCGGCGGCGAAGAGGTTTGGAAAGAAGAAATAAGCCCGGTTGACCGGTTTCGCCGAGGCCGGTAACAGTAGTCACATGAACACGAGCCGAGTCCATGGCGAGACGGGCGAGTTTGCGCCGCGCCGGGTCGTGGGCCGGCGGCCCGCTTGGGTTACGCCGTTCGACCAGTTGGAGTGGCTCCGCCAGTTCGCTTCCGAGGTGCATCGTGGAAAACCAGCCGCCGCTCGACAGGACTATTTCCCCGTTCTTAAGGTTATTGGTCGCGGTCGCGCGCGCCGGGGTTGATTTCGCGGTGGTG
>CAIPBN010000376.1 GCA_903863315.1 uncultured Verrucomicrobiota bacterium
CGCGCGCCGCGACGATGCGCGGCTGGAGGGTGTCATCCAGACCATGGAGCTCGGCTATCGCATGCAGGCCGCCGCGCCCGGTTTGCTCGACTTGAGCAATGAGTCGCAGGCCACGCTGGACCGCTACCAAGTGGGGAAGAGCTATGACGTCGGCACCTGCAAGCCCTCGGACTTCGGTCGGCAATGCCTGCTCGCTCGGCGCTTCGCCGAGGCGGGCGTGCGCTTCATCGAGCTCAACCACGGCAGTTGGGACCAGCATACCGACCACCGCCGTGACCTTGCCGCCAATTGTCAGTCCACCGACGCGCCGGTCGCCGCGCTGCTCGATGACTTGAACCAGCGCGGCCTGCTCGACGATACGCTCGTGGTCTGGGGCGGCGAGTTTGGTCGTCCCGGCCTCACGCCCGGCGACGGCAAAGACCAGACCGGCCACAGCCACCGCGCGTTCACGTTCTGGCTTGCAGGCGGCGGTGTGAAAGCGGGCCTGACCCACGGCAAGACCAACGACACTGGCGCAGAATGCGTCGCAGGCAAGGTCCACTTCCGCGATCTGCACGCGACGATTCTCCATCTGCTCGGCCTCGATCACGAAAACCTCGCGGTCACGCAGGGCGGTCGGAATATCCGCCTCACCGGTCTGCAAGGCGGCAAGGTCGTGCGGGAAATCCTGGCGTGAAAAGCAGGGCACCGGTTTCTGTCCCGGCGTGGTCCGAGTGCCCGTCAACCTGCCGGGTCCGAGACCGGCGCTCCAACGCAGAGGTCGTCAACGCCCGCGCATCCACTGCCGATTGCCGCTCGAAACCCCAGTGAAACAAATCATGAGACTGCTCCTCGCCTTCTGCCTGCTTGCCCTGCCGATGCTGCTGGCCGGCGCGGAAAAACCCGTGGTCCTGCGGGCTGGAGCGGCGGCCGTGGACATCACCCCCAGAGAGTTCCCGCTGAACATGCCCGGCGGCTTCAGCGCGAACCTAGCCACCAACGCGCACGACCCGCTGCACGCCCGGGCGCTCGTTTTGGATGACGGCACCACGACGGTCGCGATGGTCGTGGTGGACAACTTGGGTGCTTCACCGGAGGTCATCGAGGAGGCGAAGGAGCTGGCCGCCCAGCGCACCAAGATTCCCCGCGAACGGATGCTGGTCGCCTCCACGCACACGCACAGCGCGCCTTCCTCCAATACCAAGTCCGGCTCGGTTCCCGCCGTGGCTTATCGCAAGATCATTCTCGATGGCATCGCGGAATCCATCGTGCGCGCGCATGCGGCCATGCGACCGGCGGCGGTCGGCGCGGCGGCGCATCCGCTGCCCGACGAGGTCTTCAACCGCCGCTGGTTTCTCAAGCCCGGCAAGATGCCGCCCAATCCCTACGGCCTGCTCGACACCGTGAAGATGAACCCCGGCACCAGCCCCGACGTGCTCGACCGTCCCGCCGGCCCCACCGATCCCGATGTGACCATTCTCTCCGTGCAGGATGCGCGCCGCCGTCCGCTCGCGCTCTTCGCGAACTATTCGTTGCACTACGTTGGCGGCATGCCGCCCGCGCAGGTGTCCGCCGATTACTTCGGCGAGTTCGCGCGCGTGATGCCCTCGCGCTTCCGGGCGGACACGAACTTCGTCGCGATGCTGTCCAACGGCACTTCCGGTGACATCAACAACATCCCCTTCGGCGTGAACCGTCCGCCGCGCGAGCCCTTCGAGCAAATCCGCCTCGTCGCTGCGAAGACCGCCGATGCCGCATGGCACGCAGGCCGGAAGATTGAGCAGCATCAGCCCGACACGCGCCTCGGCATGGTGCAACGCGAAGTCACTCTCAAGTATCGCCGGCCCACGGCGGAACAACTCGCCGCCGCGCGCAGGGTCGTCGCCGTGAAAGACCCGGCGGAGAAGGAAAAGCTCCCGCGCCTCGCCGAGAATTACGCCCGTAGCACCATCGCCGCCGCCGAGCGGACCGAGGCGACGCTCACGGTGAAGCTCCAGGCCATTCGCATCGGCGACCTCGCCGTGTGCGGGATTCCCTTCGAGGTGTTCGTGGAAATCGGCCTCGAACTGAAAAAGCGCAGTCCCTTCCCGCAAACCATGGTCATCGGCCTGGCCAACGGCCGCCACGGTTACCTCCCCACGCCCGAGCAGCACAAGCTGGGCGGTTATGAGACGTGGCTCGGCACCAATGTCGTGCAGGAGGACACGTCCGACATCCTCGTCGCCAATCTGCTGGAAATGCTCGCCCAGCTCGCGAAGGCGAAATAAAGCGGGCGCACAGTCCCTCCACCGTCGGCAAATCCTTTCCCATGTTCAGACTTCTCATGACCCCGCGTTCGCTTGGCCGTCCCGCCCACAGCCTCGTCATCAGCGTGCTGTTGCTCGCCACGCTGGCGGCGACGTCTTCTGCGCCTGCGGCGGACCTCGTGCTGGCCGCTACCGGCAAGTCGGACTACCAGATCGTTGTCCCCGATCAGTCAGCGACCGAAGGCATTACAGCGGGGCTGACTCAGACGGCGCGGCTGCTTCAGGCAGCGTTCAAGGCCAATGGAGCCGAGGTGGCCATTGTGTCTGAGGCGAAGCGCGACGCGGCGAAGCCCGGCATCTTCCTCGGTGACACCGCCTTCGCGCGGAGCAAGGGCGTCGAGCTCGCGAAGCTGCGCGGCTGGAGCTACGTGCATCAAGTCAGCGGCCGCGATGTCATCATCGCTGGCCGCGAGCAGCCCGCGCC
>CAIPBN010000377.1 GCA_903863315.1 uncultured Verrucomicrobiota bacterium
ACCAGCCGCTGGACCGGCTCGTGAGCGAGTTGATTCTGCTGCGTGGCAGCCCGCACACGGGCGGCAGCGCGGGCTTCGGCCTGGCGGGCGAGAACGACGCGACCTTCGCCACCAAGGGGCAGATTATCGCCAGCGCGTTCCTCGGCATCGAACTCCAGTGCGCCCGCTGCCATGACTCGCCGTATCACAGCACCAAGCAGCGCGACCTCTACGCGCTTGCCGCGATGTTCGAGCGCAAGACCGTCACCGTGCCGAAGACCAGCATGGTCCCGGCGGCGTTCTTCGAGAAGAAGGTCCGCGAGCCGCTCATCAAGGCCACGCTCAAGCCCGGTGAGCCGGTCGCCCCGGTCTGGCCGTTCGCCGCCGTCACCGGCAGCAGCGACGCCGACGCGCTCAAGCCGCTGCTACAAACGGCCACTGACACGCGCGAGCGGCTCGCCGCGCTCATCACCGCGCCGCAGAACACCCGCTTCGCCCAGGTGATGGTGAACCGCGTCTGGCGGCGCTTCATGGGCGCGGGGCTGGTCGAACCGGTCGCCGACTGGGAAGGCCGCACGCCGAGCCACCCCGCGTTGCTCGACTGGCTGGCGCGCGAGTTCGTCACGCACGACTACGATGTGAAGCACCTCGCGCGGCTCATCCTCACTTCCCAGACCTATCAACGCGCCGCCACGGGGAACAACCTTGCGGCCTCGGCGGAGTTACGCTTCTTCAACGCGCCGGAGCGCCGCCGCCTCACCGCCGAGCAGGTGGTGGATTCGCTCTTCGCCGCCACCGGCCAGCGCATGGACGTGGAGGAAATCACCTTCGACCCCACGGGCCGTCGTGACGAGGGCAAGCGCATCACCCTCGGCCGGCCCACGCGCGCGTGGATGCTGTGCAGCCTCACGAACGAGCGCGACCGCCCCAGCCTCAGCCTGCCGCGCGCCCAGGGCGTGTCCGACGTGCTGGAAGCCTTCGGCTGGACCGGCAACCGCCAGTCGGCGCGCACGGACCGCGAGAGCGCGCCGAATGTGTTGCAGCCCGGCGTGCTCGCGAACAGCACGTTGTCCGTCACTCTCAGCCGCGCCGCGCACGGCAGCGTGCTCGCGGAGTTGGCGGTGAACGCGAAGTCACCCGAGGCACTGGTGGAAACCGTCTTCCTCCGCTTCTTCAGCCGGCTGCCGAACGCCGCCGAGCGCGGGCGGTTCACGGAGAGTTTGCGCGCGGGCTTCAGTGAACGCCTCGTCCCCGCCGCCCAGGTGCGCCCGCCCGAACCGCTCCCGCCGCTGCCACGCGTGACGTGGTATAACCATCTGCGCTCCGAGGCGAACACCATCGCGCAGGAACACGAACGCCGCGCGCGCCTCGGCCCGCCGCCGGACCCGCGACTGAAAGCGGACTGGCGCGAGACCTTCGAGGACTTCGTCTGGAGCGTCATGAACACGCGGGAGTTTGTGTGGCTGCCATGAAAACCGAATTGCACCGTCTAACCTTTATGAACCGCCGACAATTCCTCGCTTCCTCCGGCACTGCGCTCGGGGCCGGCCTTCTGCCCGCGTCTGCCGCACCCATGCTCAAGGGCAAGGCCGAACACGTCATCTCCATCTGGCTGGGGGGCGGCATGGGGCAGATTGACACCTTCGACCCCAAGCGGCGCGGCGACCCGGCCAAGAAACTCGCCGGCTCCTACTACGACAGCATTGAGACCGCCGTGCCGGGCGTGCGCTTGTGCGAGCACTTGAAGAACCTCGCGCCGGTCATGGACCGCGTGACCGCCGTCCGCACCGTGAACCACGACGTGATTGACGAGCACGCCGCCGCCACCAACCGCATGCACACAGGCCGCTCTATCAGCGGCACGGTCACCTATCCTTCGCTCGGCTCCATCATCGCCCACGAGCGCGGCGCGGCGGCGGACGGCGCGCCGCCCTACGTGCTCATCGGATATCCGAACGTCACGCGCGGCCCTGGTTTTCTGGGGGCGAAGGCAGGTTATCTCTACCTCACCGACACCGGCCACGGTCCGGCTGGCCTCTCGCGGCCGGAAGGCATCACCGCCGGCCGGCAGACGCGGCGCGAGGCCTTCCTCCGCGACTTGCAGCAGGAACAGCCCGCCACGGCCGACGCCCGTCTGCGCGACTACGATGCCGCCATCGCGCAAAGCCTGAAACTCAGCAGCCCTGAGTTCACGCGTAGTTTCAACCTGGGCGAGGAGAAGGGTGACCTGCGCACGCGCTACGGCGGCGAATTCGGCCAGCGCTGCCTGCTGGCGCGCCGGCTCGTCGAGCGCGGCGTGCGCTTCATCGAAGTGTCGCACAACCTGAACTTCCTTAACGGCGCGGGCTGGGATGTCCACAACATCGGCATCCTCAAGCAGCACGAGCTAATCCGCGAACTCGACACCGCCGTCGCGACGCTCATCACCGACCTAGAAAGCCATCGCCTGCTGGACAAGACCCTCATAGTCATCACCACGGAGTTCGGTCGTCCGCCGGAGTTCGACAGCGGCGGCGGGCGCGGCCACCAAGGCAGCGCATTCTCCTGTGTGCTGGCTGGCGGCGGCTTGAAACACTGCGGTGCCTACGGCGAGACCAATGAGCAGGCCAAGAAGATTGTCGCCAACCCCGTGAGCGTCCCCGACTTCTTCGCCACCATCCATGCCGCCGTCGGCGTAGACTACACGAAATACCTCTACGACGGCGACCGCCCCGTGCCCGTCACCGACAACGGCAAGCCAATCGCGGCGCTTTTCTGAACTAACGTCCTTGGTGGTGCTGGTCGGCGCAATCAAATCGTCTCCAATTGCGCTGAAGCAGTTTGAAATAACCGCCCCGGTCACTCGACCGGGGCGCGCGCGGAGCGGCTGGCACACGTTCATCGTTCGCGTCGCACGCGGAAAACACTCATGCCGCCGGGCGGCGGTGCCCACGACTGGGTGGCGTTCGTCACCGTGGCCCAGTGCGAGAGGTTGGTGGAGTAATCCAGCGCGCCGCCGGCCCAATCCACGGTGAGTCCCAGGCCTTGGCGGCGGAGGTTGAGCTGCACCGGTAAGTAGGTGGCCCAGTCCACGGCGGCGCGGTTGGCGATGTGCGGAGCGTTGAGCAGCGCGGTCACATTGGTGTTGTCCACGAGCGAGTAGCGGGTGAGCGGGGCGGCTCCGTTCTTGAAGGAGGACCAGGCGCAGAAGTAGGCCGCGCGCGGCAGGGTGACGGCGAGGTTCGTCGCCAGGATGTTCAGGTCCCACGCGTTGGTGTTGATGTTCGCGTTGGCCTCGGTGAGACCGAACGCCTTGGGATAGGCCCGAAACAGGTCGTCCATCGGGAACCGGAACTGGAAGGTTGAGTTGTAAACGCTCGGTCCGATGAGGTCCACCACATCGTCGCCCGGATAGTAGTAGTCCATCGGGAGCAAGTCGTGCG
>CAIPBN010000378.1 GCA_903863315.1 uncultured Verrucomicrobiota bacterium
AGAGGGCCGGGGTGAGGGAGGAAGCCTTCTTCTCTTCACCGCCTCCTCGCGCCGACTGACTTTGGACTTTGGACTTTGAACCTTGAACCCAATCCAAAACCAGCAGTGCCGCCAGAAAACCCCACGTCAGCAAGATGATTTCCGGTGCACCAGAGAGCATCTGCATCGCGCCGGCCAGCGCGGCGAGGACGATGCTACGCCCGCCTTCCTGCCACGCACGCCGCGTCGCGAGCACGACCCACGGCATCCAGCCGAGCGCGACGAGGTAGTTCGGGTAGATGACGCAGCCCAGCACGAGCCCGCTGAAGACGAACGCCACGCCCGCCACCGCCGCGCCGAAGCGGCTGCCCGTCCACCGCTCCGCCAGCGCGCGCATGCCCATCCCGCCGAGGAACAGGTGCGCCACGCAGAAGAACCCCAGCGACCACGGCAGCGGCAGCAGCAGGTAGAGGAGCGAGCCCGGATAGAGGCAAAGCGTGTTCCATTGCGCGAGGTAGGGCGCGCCGCAGTTCACGTAGGGATTCCAGAGCGGGAAGAAATCGCCGCTCCAGAAACACTCGCGATGGAAGTAGGCGAACGGGTAGCCGAGGAACCCGTAGTCGCGATAGAAGAACGCCTCGCCGCCGAACAGCACGCGCCAGAACGTCACCGCCAGCAGCGCCGCGAGCACGAGCGCGAAGCGGCTGGGCGTGAGCCAAGCGTCTGCCGCGCCGGGGTCTGGCGTCTGGGGTCTGGCGTCTGGGTTGGGAGCGTCGGAAGTCACGAGGGCATTGTCTTTGTAGGTGACGACGTCAGGAGTCTCTAACTTTCTCGGGAAATGAAGTGAGACGCCTCGCGTCGTCTCCTACGGGAATTCCCCCGCCGCGCAACCAGAGAAGGCCGCACACCGCCAAGCCCGCCAGCGAAATCCCGACGCCGAGGCGGAACTTCTCATCCACATACACGAGGCGGACGGTGTGCTTGCCCGCCGGGACTTCGACCGCCTGAAACGCGTAGTTCGCGCGCCAGAGCTTCACCGGCTGCCCGTCCACGAAAGCCTTCCACGGATGGTAGAACGACTGCGCCACGGTCACGAGGGTTGGGGCGTCGGTCTCGACTTCCAGGACCAACTCATGTGCATTTACTAACCTCTGCAAAATCCGGCTGTTTGGTGCAGCGGTCGCGGCGATGGCTGAACTGGCCTCCGGTGGCAGCAATACTTCTTTGCCGGGGTCGAATCTCGGGTCAATCAGGCGTGAAAGGGAATCTCGCGCTGGAAAGAAGCGAGGCTCGACGCCGATGTCAAGCGGTGCCAGACCCGGCCCATCCGCGTCGCTCCGTCCAAATTGGCGAAACTCAGCTTTTCGCACCAGCCATCCCGTATCAGCGTTCCCGTCCGCTACTCGAACGACGCCGAGAAAGTCTTTCAGGCCCTTAGCGGAAGGCGCGAGCGCTGGATTGCTGGGATACAATTGGCGCTGAACCTCGTCTTGTTCGCGCAAGCGCAGATTGCTGGAGCCATTTACCTTGCTCACGTGCTCGATCAAGTTCAGGTGCGACCAGTGATAACGACGTTTCCGCGCGAAATCCACATGCCAGTCGGGTATGTCGCTTCGCAGCAGCCCTTCCTCTACATCTGCTGAGATCAGGTTTCTCCAGATGTGCGTGTAGCTGACCGGTCTTGGCTCCAGCTTCCACTCGGAGCCAATGTTGAACTCTGCCGACAGGTAAGCTGCTAGGATGCGTGGTGTTTGATTCGCCTGATGCGTGAGCGGGTCCGCCGTGAGCAGAACAAGCAACGCGCCTCTGGCGAAGAGTCGCTCGCGAGCGGAGCGCCCACCGAACCCGGCGGCGACCGCGATTGTGCCGAGTGCCGCTGCCAGCCACACGAGGCGTGCGAGCGCATTGGCCCGCGTCTCCGGCCAGCGGTCGTATTGGAGCGCGTGCTGCTGGCCGAGCCAGATTATCACGGCCACGCCCGCCACGAGCGCGAGGGCGATGGTGAAAAGTGTCGAACTCTGTCCCGCGTCGTAGCTGCCGACC
>CAIPBN010000379.1 GCA_903863315.1 uncultured Verrucomicrobiota bacterium
CAGCCGGCGACTGTTGCCCGGCGGCAGGCGCAATTCCGGCATTGGAAACTCGGCCACCCGGCCGACCAGATCGCGGTAGAGCAGGCCGTTGGTCGCCGCGATGAGCACCGCCACCACTGGGTCCACGACTGCGCCGTTCTCCTCACGCAGCCGCCGAGCCAACGCGCGCTCCTCATCCGACACACCGACGGTGGCCAGGAACCAATCATCCGGCCAGCGTCCCGCGAGCGCATCCCGCGCCGCCGTCAAGGACGCTTGCGCGAGGCCTATGGTTTGTGGCACATCATCCCGCAAGAGCACCGGCACGCCCTCCACGACCGGATACTCCACGCCGCTGGACGAGCGCAGGATATCGCCCAGCCGCGTGAGCGGTTCTCCCGTGCGGGGACAGGCCAAGTTTGCTTGGAGCCACGTGTCCATTGTTTTGTTCCTGACTATGAAATCCCGGTCCGCCAACGCTCCGTTGGCATCTGCACCCGGCCCAGCCGGTTCAGGCCGGGGTGGCGAGGATGGTGCATTGCACCCCGACCTCCTCAACTTTCAAAAAATCATCCACGCTTTTCACCACCCGGCCCAGATGCACCTCGGTCCCGTGGTAGTCAAAAGCCCGGAGAAACTCTTCCGCCGCCTCGAAGGCATATGGCCGCTCACGCCGATTGCGGTGGAGTTCCACCAGCACACTTGGCCGCTTCCGAGCCCAGAGCGCCGCTCCATTCTTCAGAGCGAAGCATTCGGCCGTCTCCAAGTCTAGCTTCAAGAAATCAGGATCTGGCAAGCCCCGCTCCTCGACTAGCTCGTCAATGCCGCTGCATGTGACAGTCTCGACCTGCACGTTGCCCATGTCCAACTGCTTGCCGGGCATGTCCACCGGACCGCTGGCCGCGCCCAGATTGCTCGCAAACCGGATCGTGCTATGCGCCTCTCCCACCGCCAGATGATGCACGGTGACATTTGTCCACCCATTCCGGGCAGGCAGGAGCGACACCCGCTTGAAGTTTCGTTCCGAAGCCTCGAAGACGTGGACCGTCCCGCCCGGACCCACCCTGCGCCGCATCGCGGCCGCGTAGATTCCCAGATAGGCACCGCAATCAAAAGCCACTTGTCCGGGCCGCAAAATCTCCCCGAGCAGACGCAGTATCCTTCGGTCATACGTGCCGAGCCAATACGCAGACTCATCCCGGAAATCAATGCGCAGCCGGACCCCGCGGCAAGGCCCTGACATCACAGTCACATCACGCATTCCATCTGCCTCACTGAAGCGGTGCCACAGCCCTTGCTTGACCCAGGTTTTTATTCGTTTGAAAACCAAAAAGGAGGAATTCATGGTGTCATCGTAGTGAGCCGGGTCACGCATTGAGCGCGGCGTGCAGACCATCCACACATGTGTCGTAGCTATACAGTCGGGCAATTTCCCGGGAGGTTGCGGCGAACTTCGTTCGCCACTGCGGGTTGCGTGCGCACTGCGTGAGCAGAGCCGCCAAGCTGTCCACACAGCCGCATCGGTGGATGAACCCGTTCTCCCCGATCCTCACCATATCCGGCCAGCCGACAACCCTATCCGAAGAGATCAGGCCCAGACCAGCCGGCAACGCCTCATTGAACGTGCAACCCCACGGCTCCTCGCCCGGGTTCACACAGTAATCCGAGGCCAGCAGCAGCTCGCGCATCTCCGACTGTTTGACAAACCCGGTGAAGCAGACGCCTTTCACGCCGGACGCTGTAACGGCCTGCCGCATCGTCGCGTTCTCCGGCCCGTCCCCCACCATGAGCAGAGTGGTAGCATGCTGGCCCGCCAGTTTGCCCTGTGCCTGCACATAGGCACGAATGAGGTCCATCGGCCGTTTCTCAATCCGATGCTTGCAGATGTTTACGAAGATAACCGACGCGGGATCAACCGAATGCTTGTGGCAGACTCTTCGCCGGATCGCGGTCCGCTCCTGTTCCGGCAGATCAATTCCAAAATACGCGTTGTCCGCGCTGTAGGGCACGAAGTGCAGCTTGTGCGGCGGCACGCCTCGGCGCAGGTAAAAGTTGCGGTTTTCCTCGCCGATCCACAGAAGCGCGGCACACCGCTTAAATGCCTGCTTCAAAAACATTTCCCTCAACAGCACCCGCCAAAGAGAGCGGGG
>CAIPBN010000380.1 GCA_903863315.1 uncultured Verrucomicrobiota bacterium
AGAGGGCCGGGGTGAGGGAGCAGGGCTGGTGCTAACCAAAACCCGCCACGACCTGACCCGCCACCGTGCTCCGGACGCTGGCGTCCGCGCTCCATTCGCGGTCGTCGCCCTCCTGCTTTCCCTGCTCGCTCTCCCTTCCCGCGCCGCAGACGCCGACCTCGCCGCGCTCACCAAGGGCGTGAAGGAAATCGCTGGTCCGGGTGCCCCGGGAAACATCAGCGTGTTCGGTCCGGCGGCATTTGCCGTGGTCGCAGGCAAGGAGGGCAAGACCGCCGCGTCGCCCGTCGTCGCCGCTGCGCATGCTGGTAAGGGCCGCATCGTCGCCTTCGGCCACACGAGCTTCTTGGACGCCGACATCCTCACGCAGCTCGACACCGGCAAGTTCATGGACAACGCCATCGCGTGGGCGGGCGGCGCGGCCAAGCCCACGCTCGTCGTCCCCAAGTCCAAGTCCCTCGCCGACGCCCTCACGAAACGCGGCTTCACCGTCGCCCCCACGCCTCTCGCACAACTCCAGCCCGGCCAAGTGCTCATCTACTCCGCGCATTCGCTCGCGGCGGCCGACCTGCCGCTCATCGCCAAGTTCATCACAGACGGCGGCGGGCTCATCACCGCCTCGACCGGCTGGGGCTGGGTGCAAATCAGCGGCGGGCGCAGCCTCGCGAACGAGTTCCTCGGCAACAAACTGCTCGCTCCGCTCGGCCTCGTGTTCGGCGGCAACATGGCGAGCAAGACCACCGCGAAAGGCTTCGCCGTCGAGCCCACCTCCCCGCTGGCCCACGCGGGCAAAGCCCTCGACGCCGCGCGCGCCGGCACGAAGCTCGCGAAGGACGACCTCGCGCAAGCCAGCGCCGCACTCACGCTCGCCGCGCAGAGTTTGCCGGCGGACGACAAGACGTTCCTGCCCAAGCTCAAGGCGCTCCGCGCGCAGCCCGGCGTGAACACCACGCCCACCGCGAAGTCGCCGGTGAAGTCCGACCAGCTCGCCGCGCGCGTGCTCGTGTCGCTCGATGGCCGTGAGCTGGAGACGCTGCCGCCCGCGCAGTTGAAGGCGCACCCGAGCGCCGCGAGTTTCCCCGGTCCCGTGCCCGCCGACGCGAAGCGCGAGACGGCCACCGTCAGCGTGAATCCCAAAATCCCCGGCTGGCATTCCACCGGCCTCTACGCCGCGCCCGGCGAAGTCGTGACCGTGCGCGTGCCCGCGAGTTCCGCCAATGCCGGCTGGAAGATTCGCATCGGCGCGCACTCGGATCGGCTGTGGCATCTCGACAGTTGGAAGCGCTTCCCCGACGTGTCCCGCAGCTACGCAGTGAAGGCGGCGGAGACGCAAGTCGCGAGCGCGTTCGGCGGCCAGCTGTTCGTCGAGACGCCCAAGGCCAGCGACGGCGCGGAGGTGAAAGTCGAATTCGCCGGAGCCGTGCGCGCCCCCCACTACATCCACGGCAAAACCACGTTGGCCGAGTGGAAGGAACTGCGCACCGCGCCCGCGCCGTGGGGTGAGCTGGAGACGAAGAAGATTGTCCTCTCGCTCCCATCCAGCGTGCTGCGGAATCTCGAAGACCCG
>CAIPBN010000381.1 GCA_903863315.1 uncultured Verrucomicrobiota bacterium
GCATGGTCAGTTCTCCTTTCCAGGTTCGGTGTCAGTGAGGAACTCGGTCTCGTGATCGCGCACGACCAGCACGGGCACGCGGGCGTTCTGCACGATACGTTGCGCCGTGCAACCCAGCAGCAAGTAGCGCAGGCCGGTGTAACCGTGGGTGGAAACCACGATCAGCCCGGCGTAAATCCGCTCCGCCTCCTTGCTGATCTCCGAGAACGGGTTGCCGGACAGGATCTTGGTTTGGACCGGCAGGTCGGTGGGGATTTCAGTGGCCCGCAACCGGCACATCTCGCGCTCGGCCGCCTCTTGGAGTGCCTTTTCCTGGCCCAGGACCCCGAGGTGGCTCACGTCGGCGGGGAGGATGGTGGGCACCACATTGACCACATGCAAAGTGGCGTTGAACTCCTGGGCCAGCGCCACACCGTAACGCAGTGCCTTGCGCGCCTCTGCGGAGAAATCCGTCGCCACGAGCAGACGCCGCAGGGGTGGAATTGCCGGAACTGTTTCACCGTCCGCCCGCTCGCCGCGCACGGTCCATACTGGGCAGGGAGCGCGACGCACGACCTGTTCCGCCGTGTTGCCGAGCAAACAGTGCGGCAGCAGGGAGTGGCCGTGGGTGGCGATGACAATCAAGTCGCACCCGAGTTTCCGGGCCGCTTCAAAAATCTGGAGTTCGGGCTCACCGCTCCGCACGACGACGCGGGTGCTGTGGGATGAGGTTTCGCCCCGGCGGGAGGCGAACGCCGTCAGCTTGTGGTGCGCCGCTGTCTTGAGCACGTGGTCACGCTGGACCAGATGGGCATATCCCCATTCCGGCATGACTGGCGGTTCGATGACGTGCAGCACGGTCAGCACGGCATCGAAGCAGTCCGCCAAGGCGCCCGCGTAGTGCAGGGCCTGTGTGGAGGCGGCCGAGAAGTCCACCGGCACCAGCAAATGCCGTGGGCGCACGAAGGTGCCTGCCGACCAGCCCGGGGTGCGGGCGGTGGCCGCAGAGGGTGATCTGACAGGCGTCGCATTCATATACGGTCTCCAAGGCAAGCGTGCGCTGGCGGGGTGGGCCCTGATGCACGGGAGTTGGCAATCAACGACCCAAAATTGAGGTGGGCATGACAAGTTCTGTGGGCTGCTGGCCCGTCTCCATTTGCCGCGTGATGTGAATGAGAGCAGCCGGGCGGATAAAAATTCGTCTATCCCGCCGTGCGGCGGGGCAGGGGTAGCTCCCAAACGCGGAGCAGTGCCGGCATCGCTACGGCAGCTTCGCGGGCAGTGGCAGTCCGAGCGTCTCCTCCCAAAAGAACCGAAACGCGGGGATGCGCTGGCGCAGTTGCTCGGCGTTCTCCGCAGGCAGCAGGAGATACTGAAACTCGGTTTCCGTGAGCAGCGTCAAGCCGGGCGCGCACAGCACCGGGGCGGCGTTGGGTTCGATGGTTTCCAGCTTGCCGGCGCGGCTCAGTTCCAAGCCCTCTCCCAAGGGCAGCATCAGGCTGCCTGCGTCGCAAAAGCGCAGGACCGGGCGAGGTCCGGTGGCAGCGGGCAGCGTTTCGAGC
Organism: uncultured Verrucomicrobiota bacterium; assembly: GCA_903863315.1. GTDB lineage: Bacteria > Verrucomicrobiota > Verrucomicrobiia > Limisphaerales > SXTU01 > SXTU01. The sequence continues at coordinate 1,542 of CAIPBN010000381.1, forward strand.
GAAACTTGAATGGCCAGCTCGCGCAGGACCGGCTGTTGCAGGGCGCGCAGGTAGGGGAAGTTTTGGAGCAGCTCACGCTTCTGCCAGAGCGACTTGAGCCGGGTTTCGTATTGCTGCTGGCGGATGAATTCGCGGAACGACTCCTCCGCAAAAGCCGTGACGGTGACCGGACTCAGCGCGACCACGGAGGCGTTGCGCTGGCCGTGACCCATGATGACGGACATCTCGCCGATCAGCTCGCCCGCCTCCATCTGGGCCAGAAACTGCCGGCACTCGCCATCGTGATGCACCACCTGTGCGTAGCCGGTGAGGATCATGAACACGAGGCCCTCCGAGCGCGTGCCCTCGCGGATGATGATGTCCCCGGCATTGTAGCTGATGACCTGCTGGTTGGAGAGCAGGTGGGAGATCCAGACCGGCGGCATGCTGGGGAAGTATTCCAGCAGAAACTCAATGGTGCGGGTCAGGTTGTAGTCGGTGCTGCCGCGCATGAGGCTGAAGCGCTTGCCGCTGGTGGCGGTGCAGAAATGCGACTGAAACTTCTCGGGCAGGTTGTCCAGGTGCAGGAAGACGATGCGTTCCGCCGGCGATCCCACGGCGTCATTCGGGTCCCCGTGGATCTGGCCCTCGCCGCCATCCGCCAGCAGCAGTTGCGCCGGCTGGCGGTAGAGGTCAGCGATTTCCAGGTAGCGCTCTTGCGTGATGACTCCGGTGCGCTGGAGCCGCTTCAAGTCCGCCAGCGCCTGGGTGTCGCTGGTGAAGATGATCCGGCAGTCCACGCCACCGTGCTGCGTGGCGAACAGCGCCCCGATGGTCGGGATGCTGTGACTGGAATAAAACGGCGTGATGCGCAGGCCGTAAAAATTGGTCTCCACTGCGGTCGCCAGCGGCACGAAGGTGAAGTAGCCCTCCAGGCTCGATTCCGGATGATCCAGCAGCAGGCTGAGTTTGCGCAGCATCATCCGGTAGATCACCGGGGTGGTGAGCACGCTGATCCGCCGGTTGTATTGGAGCAGCGAGATGAAGTTGCAGTGGTCGTCGTGGATGTGGCTTAGGAAAATCCCATGCACCTGATTCCGCGCAATCCCCCGCGCCCGCAGGTGGGCGTTGAGATACGGGATGGCGTCCACGAGCAGGTAATTGCCGTTGTGACACAGGGCAAAGCCCGAGGAGGCCTGCGTCGCGCTAAACCCCGTCGAGCCCCCCAGCACCTCGACGCCGAACTGCACGAGCGTGGTGGCGGTCAGGTCCGTGTTCACAGGATACGGCGGGGCCTGCTCCTGGTCGGGGGTGAGGTCGATCAGCTTGGTCTGCCCGCTCGCGGCGATTTCGAAGCGGTTGGGATCCACCCGCCGGATGATGCACCAGCCCAGATCGACTGGCGTTTCCTCCAGCACCTTCGTCGTCACCATCGCGTCCAGCGGTATGACTTTGCCCTGCTTGTCCTTGAGCTGGAACGAGCGAGTTTCCCGGGCCAGGGCCTCTGCCTGTGCGGCCGGCATGCCCCATTCCGCGAGTTGCTGTGGCTCAGGGCCGAACAAGGTGAGCTGCAGCAGATCGCGCGCGGCCTTCACCCGCCGTCGGCTGCCCAGCAGCCCCAAGGGCTCGCCGGAAGCCAGTTTGCCGCCCACAAACAAATGGTGATACAGCGGAAATTCCACGGACACCTGTGACTCGCCGTGGCTCACCGGCTGGTCGGGCAGAAGAATCCAGTTTGGCGAGCGCAGCCCACGTTGCATCAGCACCTTCACTATCTCTGGCGGGCAGCCCGCCAGCAGCGAATTAGAACCGACGGAAACGTAGAACACGCCGGGGAAGATCGGCAGGACGTGCATGGGCGGAGGGTGCAGGAAAACAGCGCGCCTGCAAACCAAAACCAAGCCCACAGCGCGTCGTCACGCGGGGACGCTTGCGGCACGGCCGGCCGGAGGCCGGCGCTACGTGGCGTCCCCACCGGCTCGGCGGCTAGTTTAGGTTCACCACCGTCCGCCGGGCGAACTCCTCCACGGAGACCTTGCCTGCAGCGAAGTCGGCGGCGTCTGACTTTTTAGCGCGGAGGGTGAGGAGCCCGGCGCGGGCGATGTCGCCGCCTTCACGCCGGAAGGAGGTTTCCACGCGTGGCCGTTCGCCGTTGACGCTGGTGCTGGTCATCGTGCGGCTTTCCATGATGAATTCCGCCGAGTCGCCCCCGCCGCTGCCTTGCACGACGATGGTCACGTAATCGTCGGGTTTGAGTTGCCGGATGTTGGCCGCATGCTTGAGCGACTCCAGCAGTGCCTTCTTGAGCCCTTCCACCTTCTTCGCGTCGTAGGCCACTTCGGGACGGTCGGGCCAGCCTTCTCCGCCGCGACGGCCAAGGTCGCCTTCACGCCCGCCGCCACCCGGCGGACCGAAGAGCTCCCGCCGCGTGCGCTCCCAAGGCGAATCCACCGGGCGGTCCGGCTGCTTCTCCACCTTGCGGACCGGCGGAGGCAGCAGGGGCAGGCGCACTTGGAAGGTGAAGACAGCTCCGTAACCTTCCAACAGCAGCACGGCCGGACTCCGGCTGTCGATGCGGGTGATGAGGGGAATGCCCAAGGCGTTGGGGGTGCCGGCGGAACCCGTCTCACGTTCGATCTCCTTCTCCAGCAGCCGGGCCATGATGCCGAGATCTTCCTCCACGCCGGCGAGTTCCTTCGCTTCCAGCGGCTTGCCGGTCACGATCACCGGGCGGGCAACGCGACTGCGCGGTTCCATTCGGAACATGCTCGCGGTGCCTTGGCTGCTGGGTCGCGCATTGCCGCCCCGGTCGCCACCCCGGTCATTGCCGAAGGCGTCACCCCGTCCGGGTGGCGGGGGCGGGGGCGGGTTGGGGCCGCCGGGTGGGCGTGGTTCAGGATTTCCGCGTGCGGGGGGACGCTCCGCCTCGGCGGGCCGATTTTGCGCGACGATGTAGCTGTCTGCCGTATTGCGACGGACGGTGCTGGCGGCTTGAGGCGGCGGCGCTGACGGGCGAACTTCGTCCGCGCTAGTGGACAAGGAGGCGGCGCACAATGTAAGAAACAGGGCGGTGGTTTTCATGGGAGGCAAGGGTTCAGCGCTGCGCTGGTTCGGTGAAGCTGGCGAGCTGCACGATTTGTTGCTGGGCCGTTTCCAGGCTGTCCTCGGTGTTGAGCGCGAGGGTTTCGAGGGCGCGGCGGAGCGAGGCGTAGTCCTCGGTGCGCTGGGTCTGCATGGTTTGCAGGATTTCCGTCACGGCCCGCCGGTCCTCGGCCAGCTTGGCATCCATGACGACGGAGATTTTGATCAGCTCGGGGGCGAGCGCGGTTCGGAGCGCGGCGGCATCGGGTGCGGGTGCTGAAAAGCGCCCGCCAAGGAAACCGAGGCCGGCGGCCAGGCACGCGGCGGCAGCCCAACGAACGAACGGGGCGAACAAGACCGGCGTGCTTTTCGGTCGTGCTGGCAACACCGGGAGCTGCCAGGTGTCCAGCTCGGCCATCGACCCGAGCCAGGCGGTGGCGACTTTCTGGCAGTCGGCACATTCGCGGAGGTGGGCGGCGAGTTCGGTCTGCTGCTCGGGAGGCAGTTCGTCGTAAAGGTGAGCAACGAGGTCTTCGCGGGTGGGGTGGTTCATGGTCGAGCTTTGGGTTGGGAATGGTTTTGCCAGGCGGCGGGTTCGGATGATGGGACGGAGGCGGGAGAATCGCTCAGGGCCGGTTGCAGCAGGCGGGTCAACTGGGTGATCCCCTCGACCATGCGCGACTTCACGGTGCCTTCCGGGACGTGGAGGACATCGGCGATCTCGCGGAACTTGAGCCCCTCGTAATGGCGCAGCACGAGCACGGTGCGGAAGGGTTCGCTCACTCGCAGCAGGGCGGCGCGCACCTGCTCGGCGCGCTCCTCGGTTTCCAGTTGGTCATGCGGCGTGGGGTGGAAGACGGTGATGAGCGCGGGGGATTCGCCGTCCTCCCCGGTTTCGAGCGGCACCTCGCCATGGCGCGTCCGGCGGCGGTTCTCGTCATGGCAAAGATTGATGGCGATGCGCCAGAGGTAGGTGGAGAGCTTGGCCGTCGGCTGCCATTCGCGCCGCCGGGCAAAGAGCCGGGCAAAGGTTTCCTGCGCGAGGTCCTCGGCGCGGTGCAGATCGGCGGTCATCCGCTGGCAAAGATTGCGGATGGGGCCCTCCCAGCGGCGGACGATCTCGGCGAACGCCTCCGGATCGTCGTGCGACTGCACCCGCCACATGGCTTGTTCATCGGTCATGGCAGGTTGCGGAACGGCGACGGCGCGGTCATCCCGGCGGGGCGGGGGCGGGCTGGGGTGGGGCGCAGGTGCGGCACGGATTTGGTTAGTTCGACTGGCACAGGTTGCAGGTCGTTCAAGTGGTGCAACGCGTGAGCAGGTGCTTTGGATCGGACAAAGCTTGAGCCAGTTTTGCGGCGTGTGACCGGTTGAGGCCCAGATGCCGCCGGACATTCTGCCCGCAATCTCCGCCTTCCCACCGCGCCGGGCGATATGTTAGGCTTTGGCCATGGACCTGACTGTGGACATGTTCAAGGCCGAACTTGCCGACGCGTTGCGCGCGTTCGACAAATACATTTTGTGCCTCGCCAAGACGCCCGACGAGTGCGAAGGCGCGCTGCAACGCCTGATGGAAAAGGCCATCAAGGCTTACCAGCAAAGGGCCCCCGGCCTGCGTCACGGCATCGCGCTGGACAATCAGGTCACCATCATTCTCAGCCAGCCGCCGGAAGACTCGGTGTTGGAGAAGCCGCTGTGCGGCATCTACTTCAACCTCTCCTCGCCGTATCACAAGAAGCGTGCCCCGCAGCCGGTCAAGGTGGGGAAATAGCCCGGGCCGCCGATGTGGTGGCTGGGCATACCTACGCTGGGTTTATTGGCATGGTCCGCCGTTTGGCTCCGTTTCATTCCGCCTCCGCAAGTTCCGACCTTGTTGTTGTTGAAGGATGGGGACATTCAAGTCAGGCGCGGACAGTTGCTTTCCCATGCGAGGCAGGCGGTAGCTGACACTTTGAAAGAGGGAGGTGTTGCATCCGGCTTCATCGCCATCACCGCCTCCCGCCGAGTGGTGTTTGCGCGAACGATCCCGCCGTCACTTCACCAACGCCTTCGCAATATTTTGATCGGCTAGAGATAGTTCACTTACTTCGCTTCCAGCCACCGTTTCCATGCCAGACCCGGACGATCGGTGCGGAAGGCCACCAGCCGGGTGTGCTCGACTTCCGTGACGTAAACTGTCCGGCCGTCGGGACCGCCGAAGCAGAGGTTGCTCGGGCGCGGGCCCAGCACCGGGACTTTGCGCAGGATTTCACCCTTCGGTGACACGACGGCCACGACGCCTTCCCCGTAGCGCGCGATGTAGAGGTTCCCATCCGCATCGCAGCGATGGCCGTCGAAGCCGTGATCGGGGAACTTCCGCAGCAGCCGCTTGTTCGTCAGTGACTTGTCCGGCGCGATGTCGAAAACCCACAGATCCCGTTGCACGCTCTCGTTTACGTAGAGCTGCTTGCCATCGGGACTGACCTCAATCCCGTTGGTCGTTCCCATGCCCGTCGCGAGCCGCGTGGTCTTCCCGTCGCGGTCCACCCGCCAGAGCTGGCCGGTGCCGTTGGACCAGTTGGGGTCGCTGGCGTAGATGGTTCCGTCGGGTCCGATGGCCAGATCGTTGGGCTGGTTCATCTGCGGGTTGTGCGCGAAGACGGAAATCTCCTTCGTCTTCATGTCCACGCGCAGGACGTTGTGCCCGACGTAATCCGCCACATACATGGCCCCCGCACGGTCGAACACGATGCCGTTGCCGGTGCTCTTGCCGGGCAGGGTCACGAAGACCTCGGAGCGGCCGTCCGGCGTGGTTTTGCCGATGGTCTGCTGCTTGCCGAAATTGACGGCGTAGATGTTGCCGTCGCGGTCGCACGCCGGGCCTTCGATGCCCGGTGTGAACTCGCCCGGCTTGGTCAGCGCGCGGGGCGTCCAGAGCGGTTCGGTGCTGGCCGGGGTCTGGCAGCCGGCCGTGGTGCCGAGCGCGGGCAGGGCAAGGGAGAGCGTGAGGCGTTCGATAAAGGCTCGCGTGGTGATCATGCGTCGAGGCTAGCGCGGGCGCGGGAGACTTGGCAACGGAAGGCTTGCGCCCGATTTCTTTGAGCTTTGAACTCCCCGCTGGTTTCGGCGTAAGCTGTGGCAGTAACTCAATGAAAATCCTCCTCGCCGACGACGACGAAATCAGCCGCAAGATCATCTCAGCGTTCCTCTCGCGGTTCGGCTATGAGTCGCTCCTGGTGCAGAACGGGGTGGAGGCCTGGGATATTTTGCGTGGACCACATGCGCCGGCGCTGGCCATCTGCGACTGGATTATGCCGCGGATGAC
>CAIPBN010000382.1 GCA_903863315.1 uncultured Verrucomicrobiota bacterium
ACAAATCCAGAAAGTTCGCCGAGTATGTGCCGTTCTGGGCGTAGCAGCTTGACCGATACTTGACTCACACTTGACCCAAGACCGGACCGTGGTGCGGGCAGGCAGCCAAGTTCAACGATTGCCGCTTCATTTCTTCGGCGCGGGCGGGAGCTGCTTCAGCACGAAGTCCACCAGCTCCCGGCACTCGAAGAACGACGCGGTGGCTTGGTGACCTTCGCCGGCGATGACCTTCACGCTGATGGAACCGCCACCGGCTTCATAGCGTTCCTTGAGCAGCTTGGTGTTGTCGTCGTAGGGCACCACTTTGTCGGAGTCCCCATGCACGGCGAACATCGGCACCTTGTTCGATAGCAGCCCTTGCAGGTTGTCGATGGGATTCAGCTCCTTCAGGCGGGCGCGGAATTCGGCCTCGGGCATGCCGTAATCCGCGAGCGTCACCGGCAGGTTTTTCATCGGGTAGCTGGTGAGGCTGCACACCGGATAGATGCCCACCCAGGCGCGCACCTTGTCCGGATGCCGGAACGCCCACGCGAGCGTCATGATGCCGCCGCGGCTCTGGCCGAGCAGAATCGGCTTCGGCGAGAAGCCGCGCTTCACCATCGCGTCGTAGAACTGCGTGAACTTCGCCGTGCTCGCCGGCCCGCCGCGCACCTCGCCGAGATCGAACCCCGCGATGCTGATGCCCGCCTTGAGGAAGCTCTCGAAATACAGCTTCCGTCCCGCAAGCGACAAGCCCTTGATCGTGGGTGCATACCACAACCACGGCTTGCCCTCGGCGGGCTTGGGCGCGGCAAAGAGCAGGGCCTTGTTCCCCGCGACCTCAAAGGTTTCAGCGGTGCGCGGAAGATTGTCCTGGGCGGACGAAATCAGGATGCTCGCCAGCAAGCCGAGCAGGCCGACCAGACGTGACAGGCAGGGGACGGGTGGTTTCATTGGCGAGGATGATGGCGAAGAGAAAGGCGCTCCAATCCGGTGGCCGCGGGCTTCACTCTCTTGGTTTGGCGGACTTATCCCGCACGAAGTCCGCCGTCGCACGGCCCAGCTCCCGGCCCACGGCCCCGTAGCCGGACGTCGTGCTGTTCTCGTAGTTCCAGATGGTTTCGAGGCACAGGCTGACCGTGTCCGGGTTGCCGTTCATGCAGACCCAGCTCGCGCTCATGTTGCGCCAGAGCGGGTGGTAGCTCGCACCGGTGGTCTTGGGCTTGTTGCTCATGGGGATGAGCGGCTTGATCTTGCTGATGCGGCCGTAGGCGAAGTCAACGAACCGGTGGCACTGCGTGATCATCGGCTCTTTGAGCAACTGGGATTCCAAGACGAAGAAGAACGTGGGATCGCCCGGTCCCGGGTTGTGGAGGTCGAGGAACACGGCGAGGCGGTTCTCCTTCACCAGCGCGCGCAACCGCTGTTGGGCAGCGGCGACTTCGGGGTAAACAGGGTTGTCATCCCAGTCGCGGTTGTGGTCGCGCGGCGCGGCCTCTTTGCCGCCATTGCCGGTTGCGGCGTTGTCCACGTCCATTATGGGCACGACGAAAACTTCCGCGTGGGCGCGCAGCCACTTGGCGTCCGCGTCGTCGCTCACCAGCCATTCAGTGAAGCCGCGCGCAACCCAGCAGGAGCCGCTTTCCCAGGCATGCTGCCGCGCGTGAATCCAGATGCCCGGCGGTTTGGGAATGGTCGCTTCGCTCACGCGCAAGCCGCGCACAGGCCGACCTTCGCGCGTGCGGGCCAGCTCAAAGGACTTCGCAGCAGGCAGCTTCTTCTCCGCCTCGGCCAGCAGCGTGTCTGTGTCGCGCGGCGTGAAGGGCGGTCCCCACGCGACCCATAGCGGCCCGCCGGTGCCGGTGATTTCGTAGAGGATACGCGCCTCGTCGCGCTTGCCGGGTGGCGTGTGCAACCAGGTCTTGCCGTCCGTGGAGAACGTTGCCCGCGCGGGCATGGCCCAGCTCGGCGCGAGCGGCTTGCTCGTGTTCTGTCCGTTGTTGCGCGATGGCCGGTCGCTGCCCGCGAGGCTCAGGGTCACGCGTTCATCTTTCGCCACGCCGTCCACGCGCAGATACCACCAGCACGGCCAGCCGCGCTGCGGGTCGCCATCCGGCATGAAGCGGATGACGTGCGCCGTCTGGTCAATGGCCTCCACTTTCGCCGAACCGCCCTCGAAGTCGGTGCTGACGCGCAGTTCGGCGGCGGTGCTTGCACAGGCTAACAGTGTCAGGGCGATTAGTTGTCTCATGGTTGCCATCTCCAAATCTCCGGCGAGCGCACGCCGGGCTTTTGTTCACCGCTTACCACCAGCCACGCACCATTCCACTGCACCGTCGGCACGGTCACACGCGGGGCGGGTGTAGGCGCGAATTCGGTCCAGCGGTCGGCGCGCGTGTCGTAGTTGAGGATGCTCCTCGGAAAACCTTTGTGCTCGGTCGGCGCGACGGTGAGCTGCGCACCGTCGTCCCCGCTCACGACGAGAAACTGCGTTGGACCCGATGTGGGAGCGGGCGAAGGCGCGGCCACGGCGGCGCGCGGCAAGTCCGCGATGCGCTTCCAGCCCTTGCCCGGCGTGTAGCGATAAGCGTCCTTCAAGTAAGTGCGCACCGGTTTGCCGTCCGAACCGGCCGACAAGTCCGCGCCGCTCGCGAGGAAGAACGAACCATCTTGCACCGCCGCGACCGCGAGCATCCGCGCGGGACCAGGCCACGGCTCCAGTTTGCGCCAGGCGGGCTGCTTGGCGGCGAGGTCGAGTGCGTAGAATGTCTTGAGCGTGCTCGTGGAGTCGGGCCGCTCGATGCCGCCAGCGACATAGAGCGTGTCATCGAGCAGTGCGCCACTCATGTTGGCGACCATGCACGGCAGAGGTGGCAACGGCTTGATCCCCACCACCGGGCGGAGCAGTTGCCGAGTCGGTCCAGCGTGATCGAGGAACAGTTGAAAGCACTCGGCGCGATGCCCATCCGCATCGCTGCCGCCTACACACACGACTCCTCCGCCGTGCGTCACACTCACGCCGTAGCCGAGCGGACGCGGCAGCTTGCCGGCGATCTTCCACGCACCATCCGGCTTCTCCAAGGCGAAGACCGTGTCATGCCAAATCTTCTTGCCGCCTTCCCACGGCTTCTTGTCCGGGAAGTTCGCGCCGCCCGCCGCGAGCAGCGCTCCGCCGCTGACGCCGGCAAACATCGACGCGAAGCCTTCCTTGTCTGGCAGCGAAGGAAGACGTGACCAGCCGGTAACTTCAGCGCCGAAGGCGACAGGGGCGATGCAGGTCAGGAGCATGAACAAGACGGGCGCTGGGCAGGGGAGCTTAGGACAGGAGAATTCGGAGAAGGGATTCCGCCTTCCAAAGCCCGCAGCCAGTTTGTGTTCATCTGTGTCCATCGGTGTTTCCACATGCGCTTCATTTACCATTCGCCATCGCGGGAAAACTTCTTCCGGGCTGCCTCGCGAAAGGCCGCGCCGGCCGCATCCATCTCCGCCAGCACCTGCTCGTAGGGCTTGCCCGAGGCATCGCGCGCGGCGGCGATGACGGTGTTGCACTCGTTCGCGTCCATGAAGCGCGCGGCCTCCAGCAGGCGCGGCTCGTCTTCTGACGGCACGGCGAAGAAACCGTGCTTGTCCGCGTGGATGAGCTGGCCCGGCTCGATGCGCTGGCCGAAGACCTCCACCGGGCAGCCCCACCGAATCGGTGTGACCCACGCGTGACCGACGCACAGCCGGCGGGCGAGCGCCTTGAACCCCGCGTTCGTCATCTCGTCCAGGTCGCGCACCGCGCCGTCCGTGATGGTGCCCACACAGCCCAGCGCGCGGTGCGTGTTCGCGTTCACCTCGCCCCAGAACGAACCGATTACCCTTGGCTTGTCGAGATCCTGCACCACGACGATTTTTGGCCCGGGCACGCTGGCGAGGTAACGCCGGTAGTCGCCCTGAGCGCGGGCATTTTCCTTGTGCTTCGGGTTGCTCGGTTCGATGACCACCGTCACCGCGTAGCCGACCATCGGCCCCATCTGCGGCATGAAGTCGCGCGTCTCCTCAAGGTTGATGCCGTCGCGTGTGCGGTCGTGTTTGGTGATCTGCTCCCAGCCGTTGTAAATCGTGGGGGTGTTCCAGCGCTGGAGCTGGTGCAGATCCGCGTGGGAAAGCTGGCGGGTCGGAGTCGTTGGATTCATGAGTTACGTTTGGGAAACCGAGGGGTTTTGCCGTCGCTCCCCGCTGTCACAGCCGGGCCAGCGGATTGTCCCGCACCGCCAGTGGGAAGGCGATGCGCTGACCTTGCAACCGATGCGACTCGAAGACCGCAGCGATCATCTCGACCGTCATCCGTCCATCTCGGGCGCTGCACAGCGGCTGGCGGTTCTCGCGGATGGCTGCGATCAAGTCGCGTCCGCTGACCAGGTGCGCCATGACTTGTTTGCCCATGTCCGCCACCGGCTCTGGCTGGCCGATGCCCGCCGAGCTGATGGGCACCCACGCACGGGGTTCTTTTACGGGGCGGTGCGGATTGCCGGCGAGATAATGCGCCACCGGGTCCTGGTCCACGCGCAGGTCAATGATTCCCTTGGTGCCGACGAGCTGCAGACCGAAGCCGGCGGCACGGTCACCCGCATTGGCAACGGAGTCGAAGTAAGCCGGGACGCCGCGCTCCATGTCGAAGCGCGCGTGGACCTCGTTGCCCGCGAGCGGCCCGAGACCCTCCGCGCCGTCCTTCACATCCGTGCGCGTGATGGGCTTGCCCGCCTGCAACACCGTTGCTGAGCAGCCGAGCGGCTGGCCGCCGAAGTAGCAAATCAGGTTCAGCAGGTGCGAGCCGAGCACCCACAGGTCCAGCGAGCCGCCGCGTGCGTCTTCCTTGCCGCGCGCGCGCAGTTCCAGCAGCCGTCCGATGGACTCCTCTTTGACCAGCTTGTCAATTGCCTGCAGCACGGGATGCCAGCGGTTACGATGCGCGAGGGCGAGCTTCACGTTCTTCTGCTCGCAAGCCGCGACGATCTCGTCTGCCTCCGCCGGCGTGCGGCAGAAGGGCTTCTCCATGTAGATGCCGCGCGCACCCGCTGCCGCCACCGCCAGCACCACGTCCCGATGCTGGTCCACATGCCGCATCCCGATGGCGACGACGTCCGGCTTCGCCTCGGCGAGCATCTTCCGATAGTCCGCGAAGCCGCGCGCGACCTTCAGCTTCTGCTGCGCGGCGGCGAGGCCCTTCGCATCCGCGTCGGCCACGGCCACAAGGTCCGTTTCCGGCAGCTTTTCCCACATTGTGTCCAGCCCGTGACCGTAATCCCCGCGTCCAGTGTGGCCGATGACCGCCACGCGCAGGCGGGGCGGGGTGTCCGCTCCTGATGCGGCCAGGGCGAATCCGGTGGCGGCAACGGTCCCGAGGAAACGACGGCGGCTGGGCTTCATGTGCCGCTGAGAATGTCAGGCAGCGGCGATCGCTGCAATAGAAGGCAGCGGCTGGCCGCCTCATTCCCGTCCTTGTGGGTGATTTCTATTCGTCCACGAGCATAAGCAGCACCACGCTGTAGGCGACCACCACGAACTGCATCCAGATGCCGGTGTGCAGGACGGCCTTCGCGGTCTTGGGGCGCTGTAGCATGATGAGCTGCGCGCACACGGAGGCCACCACAAGCGTGGTGCACTTGTAGCCGACCAGCCCGTGCAGTCCGCCGAGAAACAGGAAGAACCGGGCCATGGGGTTGCACTCGCTGACCATGCCGGTGTCCAGCAGGATCGTGGTCATCACCATGTCCGCGACGCCCATCGTGAGGAACCAGCCCGTCTCAAACAGACAGGCCGGCTGCCACTGGCCTGGCCAGCGTCGCGGTGGTGCTCCGGCGGTCCGGCCATCGCAGGGCGCGGGCGTTGGGAAGAACGGTGTCCGGTCTGCCGCGCTGGTGCATGGCATGGCCGCCGAGTGAGACTGCAGGACTGGTCGATCCACCATGAGGCATACAGGACACCTCATCCGCCCTCATGGCCAAGGCTTTGTTTGCATCCACAACGGTAATGGAATTCATCCATTACAACCGCGCGGATGCCGCGCGTGGAGCGCGCAAGGCTGGGCGAAACGTGACCCTGAACCACCGAGTTACTGAAGCGGCGGGAGCTTCGCGCTGTAGTGGACGGCGCGGTGGCGGTTGTCGTCAAAGGCGAAGTGGAGCCATTGCTTGTCCGCGCTCACGAAGCCGTCGGGGTAGTTCAGCCGACCTTTCGGGCCATCGCACGATTCGGGCACCAGCACGCGGCGGTAGGGCCACGTCTTTAGGCCGTCGAAGGAAATCCACAGCGCCAGCGGACTGCGGTGCGACGGGTTGGGGTTGTGCAGCAGCGCGACGGTGTCGCCGCCGAGCGGGTAGAGCGTGGCCTTCGATCCGGGATTGGGAATATCCGTCTTCACCGCGAATTCAGGCCAGGTCTTCCCGCCGTCCTTCGATTCCGCGTAATACAGCACCCCGCCGAGCCCGTCGGCGCGGATAATCATCGCGATGCGGCCGTCGCTGAGTTCGGCGAGGTTGTTCTCCGCCCAGCCGTGATAGCGGTCGTCCGCCGTGAGACGGATGTTGCCGTGCTCGCTCCACGTTTTCCCGCCATCGCTGCTGATGAGCACGCCGTTGCGCGGATTGCTGACATAGTGGCGGAGCGCGCCGTGCCACGGCTTCTCCTCCGGCGCGGGCGGCGGCGTGCCGGGCGGCGGTCCGAGGTAGTGCTGGAACGGGATGATGATGCGGCCGTCGCGCGCGACGATGTGGTTGCGGATGAAGGTGAAATGGCCGAGGCGGCCCGGCACCAGCTCGGGCTTGCTCCACGTCTTGCACGAGTCGTCGCTGTGCAGCATCCAGGACTTCCAATCGCGTCCCCAGGTCTGCGAATGAGTCGAGAGAAACGCCGTGACACGCCCGCCGCGCACCATGACTTCAGTGATGCATTGCCCGGTGGTCAATCCCGCGCGCGGCAGGCCCGTGGCCATCGGCTCCAGCGGGGACCAAGTCCTGCCCTGATCCGGGCTGCGCGTGATGCCGGTGTAATTCTTCGGCGACGGCTCGAAGTCATCGCCCGCCAGTATGAACAGCGCCCAGGAGCCATCGGGCAACTGCCGGAGCGTCGTGTCGCATACCATCTTGTTCGGCGTCTTCCCGTCGTAGGGGATGGAAGAGCGGTCCTGCCTCGCATCGGCGAGCGCCTGCGCGGCCCAGTCGGCCGCGCGGCTGGGAATCAAGGTCAACGCAAGTGCGGCGACGAGCAGTGACGGAAGTTGTTTCATGAGCGCGGATTGTGGCAGGGCAGGCACTGGCTGCAACGGTGAACCCGGGAGTTTCGCCGTTCTTTCGCGAGGCACCACCGCCGCCAAGCTACGGCCGGCCACCGCCCGATCCGTTGACGGTGTAACGGTGCGCCACCGTGCCGGGCGGATCGGCTTTCACGTAATCCACCGCCGCCTCCCTCGGCGTCACGAGCACTCGCAGAATGCCGCTGCTGGGAAGAATCACACCGCTCTTGTATCCGTATTCCTCCGCGCTGCGCGTGGTGCCGCGCGCGTGACCAGGCTGGGGAACTTCCTGGTAAATCACACCATCGCGCTCGGCGCGGACGTAAAGGTGGTCGTGGCCATGAAAGACGATGACGCGCCCGCGCTTCGCCAGCAGGTCGTGAATCGGCGCGGGCCAGCCGGGGCGTTTCTGCGCGAAGGTGCTCCGACCGTCGAGCTCCTTGCCGCCCCACTCGAAGAAGTGCGAAGCCTCCGCGCCGCCGCGTCCCTCGGGCGTCGCGCCGCCGACGAGGTGGTGCGTGAAGACGAAGGTGAACTTCGCGCGGCTTGTCTCCAACGTGCGCCGCAGCCAGGTGTATTGCTCCGCGCCGAGCGTGCGCCACCAGTTGTCACCGTCCTTGCCGCCGCCGCGTGGCTTGGCGGAAAACCAAAACTGGTCCAGCGCGATGAACAGCGCGTCGCCCCACTCGAACGCGTAGTGCTCCTGCAACCGCCCCGCCCGCGCGTGCGCCGTCGCATTGCCGGTATAGAAGGGGTTCGGCTCCGGG
>CAIPBN010000383.1 GCA_903863315.1 uncultured Verrucomicrobiota bacterium
CAGCGTGCTGGCCGTGACCGGCGAACTGGATTTGTCCGGCGGCAAGTCGCTCGAACTTGATGACAAGAAGAACCTGCGCCGCACCGTCCACGCGCGTATCAGCCGGCTGAAGCTGAACGACCTGCTGATGCAGTTCGACTACCCGGACGCGAACGTCCACGCCGAGAAGCGTTCCGCCACCACCACGCCGACGCAGAAGCTCTTCATGCTCAACAGCCCGTTCATGCTGGAGCGCGCGAAGGTGCTGGCCGAGCGCGTGACGACGGACGCGAGCGAGTCCGACGCCGCCAGCATCCAGCGCGCGTATCAACTCCTCTACGGTCGCAACCCCGAGAGCGTGGAAACCGCCGCCGCGCAGGCCTTCCTGCGCAAGCCCGCGACGAGCGAAGTCACCCGCTGGCAGCAATACGCGCAGGCGCTGCTGATGGCGAACGAGATGTTGTATGTGGACTAATCCTATGCGGAGTCAGCTTTCACCAAAGTTCTCTCGCCGCCAGATGCTTCAGCGGACCGCCGCGGGCTTCGGCATGGTGGGCTTGTCGGGCCTGCTTGGCTCACGCGCGTTCGCAGAAAGCCCGACGCGGCAGACGCATTTCGCGCCCAAGGCCAAGCGCGTCATCTTCCTCTTCCTCAACGGTGGGCCATCGCATGTGGACACGTTTGATCCGAAGCCAGCGTTGAAGACGCACGAAGGCAAGCAGCCGACCGGCAACCTCTACAAGAACTACAAGGGCACCGGCTTTGTGCCGTCGCCGCTGGCGTTCTCGAAGCACGGGCGCAGCGGCATCGAGGTGAGCGAGTCGTTGCCGCATCTGGCCAGCGTGATTGACGACTGCTGCGTCATCCGCTCGATGAAGACCGACGTGCCGAATCACGAGCCGGGCTTGCTGATGATGAACACCGGCAACCTCCAGCCCATCCGCCCGTCGCTCGGTTCGTGGGCGCTCTACGGGCTGGGCACGGAGAATGAGAACTTGCCCGGCTACGTCGTCTTGCGGCCCTCGACTAAAATCGTCGTTGGCCCGGCCCTGTGGAGCAACAGCTTCCTGCCTGCCGAGTTTCAGGCCACCAGCGTTGTCACGGCGGACATGCAGGTGGACAAGCTCGTGGCCAACATTAAGAACTCCAAGCTCTCGGCCACGGAACAGCGTGAGCAACTCGACCTGCTCGGGACGTTGAACAAGCTGCACCTCAAGGCGCGCGGCAACGACGCCGAGCTGGACGGCCAAATCAAGGCGATGGAGACGGCCTTCGCGATGCAGAAGCGCGCGATGCAGACTTTCGACATCAGCCGCGAGCCGGCTTACATCCGCGAGATGTATGGCGAGACGGCGTTTGCGCGCTCGTGCTTGCTGGCGCGACGACTCGTCGAGGATGGCGTGCGCTTCGTCTCCATCTATTACACGACGGGCAGCAACCAGCCCTGGGACACGCACTCGAACCACGACGACGGCCACAAGAAGCTTTGCGTGGACGCGGACAAGGCCGCCGCCGCCCTCATCGCTGACTTGAAGAGCCGGGGAATGCTCGACGACACCTTGGTGCTCTTCGGCGGCGAGTTTGGGCGCACGCCTTACGCGCAAGTGCAGGAGAAGGCCAAGCATGGGCGCGATCATCACCACACGGCGTTCAGCTACTTGCTCGCGGGCGGCGGTGTGAAAGGCGGGATGACCTACGGCACCAGCGACGAGTTCGGCATGCACGCGCAGGACAACCCCGTCCATGTCCATGACCTGCACGCAACGATTTTGCATCTACTCGGCCTCGACCATGAGCGGCTAACTTACCGCTACTCGGGCCGCGATTTCCGGCTGACGGATGTTTCCGGCAATGTGGTGCGGGACATCATCGCATAGCGGGGATTCCCAAAGATTCGGGGAAAGCCCCCTTGCTCCGAATCGCCGCTCTCCCGTAGCCTCGCGCCGATGTCACAAGAATCCGCCCCGAAGCTCTTCGTCGAACTCCTGGCCATTGCCGACGCGCCCGACGCTCCATCGCCCAATGCGGGCAACGTGGCCAAGGTGCATTACACCGGCTGGTTGACGAACGGGACGAAGTTCGACAGCTCGGTGGATCGCGGCGAGCCGTTCTCCTTCACCGTGGGCATGAACGAGGTCATCGCCGGTTGGGACATCGCCGTCCTGCGGATGCGCGTGGGCGACAAGGTGAAGCTGACGATCCCGCCCGAGCTGGGCTACGGCGAAGGCGGCTATCCCGGAGCCATCCCGCCGAACGCCACGCTCATCTTCGAGGTGGAGCTGCTGGAAGTGCAGTGAGGCTGATTTGAGGGGGATGGCCCTCGAATCAAGCACGGCAGAGCTGGCCCCAGCTTCTGGAAAACCTCACGCCTGCGGTTCGGCTGGCGCTGGCTGGCCGGGTTGCTGCGGAGGTGTCGCGAGCAGCACTGCGAGGGGAAAGCGAAGCTTCAGGACATCGTCCACGAGCACCTCGACG
Source organism: uncultured Verrucomicrobiota bacterium (assembly GCA_903863315.1). Taxonomy (GTDB): domain Bacteria; phylum Verrucomicrobiota; class Verrucomicrobiia; order Limisphaerales; family SXTU01; genus SXTU01. Next base: position 2,455 of record CAIPBN010000383.1, read on the forward strand.
AAGTAAATTCCGGCGGCGGGGATTTCGAGCTGGCCGAAGACGGACAGGTTGGTCGCGTTGTGGGAGGGGTCCTGGAGCGCAAACTTCACCTTGGCCTCGCGCAAGGTGGTCGTTTGATCCGGCGCGATGATCCGCACGGTTTCGGTGAAGTTGCCGACGCCGGCGCACCAGCGGCTGAAGACGCAGACGCGGTTGGCGGTGACGGGGACTTGAGGCACACGCAGGAAGGCGGCGACGCCGAGCAGGATGAAGTTGCCGGTCACTTCCTGGCGGACGTCTTCGCAGACGAGCGCGCATTGGAGGTCGGGGAGAATACGGGTCACGTTCATGTTCAGGATTCAGTAAAAACAGTTTTAAGCTATCGGAGTTGGAGTGGGAGGCGGTGCGAACCAAGGGCGTTCACTCAATGTGGATCACTGCGTGGCCACCTCCGCTGCGCGCACGGTGTTGCGCATGAGCATCGCAATGGTCATCGGGCCGACGCCACCGGGGTTGGGTGTGATGAGTCCGGCGATGGGCTGGACGGCGGCAAAGTCCACATCGCCGACCAGCCGCGAGCCGTTCTTGGCGGTGGCGTCGGGGATGCGGTTGACGCCCACGTCCATAATCACGGTTCCGGGGCGGACCATGTCGGCCTTCACGAAATGAGCGACGCCCATCGCCGCGATGATGATGTCCGCGCGGCGGCAATGCGCGGCGACGTCGCGGGAGCGGGAGTGGACGAGGGTCACCGTGGCGTCGGCATGTTTCGCCTTCTGACAGAGGATGGCGGTCATCGGTTTGCCAACGATGTTGCCGCGGCCGAGCACGACGACTTCCGCACCGGCCGTCTTGACACCACTGCGGATGAGGAGCTCGTGGACGCCTGCGGGGGTGCAAGGGATGAAGCCCGTCGGGTCACCGAGCATGAGCTTGCCGACGTTGACCGGGTGAAAGCCGTCCACGTCCTTGGCCGGCGAGACAGCGGCGAAGATGGTGGCTTGATCAATGTGTGCGGGTAGCGGCGCCTGCACGAGGATGCCGTGGCAACCGGGGTCAACATTCAGGCGGGCGATGAGGGCGAGCAGTTCGGCCTGGGTGGTGGTGTCGGGCAGGACGGTGGTGGTGGACCGGATGCCGAGGCGTTCGCTGGTCTTCTCCTTCATGCCCACATACACGCGGGAGGCGGGGTCCTCACCCACGCGCACAAACGCGAGCCCGGCATGGATGCCGCGGCCTTTGAGGGCGGCGATGCGCTGGGCGGTTTCAGCGTGGATTTGCTCGGCAATGGCGCGGCCATCAATGAGGTTGGTCATGCGGGAACGAGATTGAGAATGGACTGCCGACGGCGGAGCTGGGCGTGGCGGCACCGAGATTCCACCTCGGCAGGGTTAGTCCTCCACGGTCTTGAGGGTTTCGATTCTCAAGACGGGAGTCTGCGGCCAGCGAACGTCGAGCGCTTCCTCGCCGGTGACAACGATGGTCCGGCCTTTGAGTGTCTTCCACGGGATGTTGGTGGAGGTGCTCCAAAGGTAATTGATGACGCGACCCGAGTCGGGGTCTTGCAGAGCCCAATCGCTGGGCGTCTGGATGTTCCATGACCGGGCCACGACGCCTTCGCGGGTGACGATGCGGAGTGGGGCGGGGCCTTCGTCCACCGGCTGAGCGTCGGCAGCCTTCTTGGCGGCCGCAGGGCGAGG
>CAIPBN010000384.1 GCA_903863315.1 uncultured Verrucomicrobiota bacterium
AACTGAGTCTAACATCGGCATGAAAAACCTACCCACTCTGCAATCAGCGATACGGAAGGCCGCTTGTGGTCTAGCTACCACTATGACGCCTGCGGAGATGGATGCGTTCCGTGAAGCTTCACAAGTTAAAAGCGCTAAACACAAAGCCGAGGTGGAGGCGAAACAGGAGGCGGCAAGAGCAGCTTTCAGCAGGGAGGAGCGAGATGTTTTCGCTTGGCTATGCCCGCGTTGGGAGGCCATCGCGGCTACGTCGAATGCCGAAAGCGACTATGAGTTGCTTCTGCAAGAGGCTTCCATCCACTTTAATCTGCCATCAATTCAAATCCGCAACTGTTATCTTAAACTTGAGGGAGCGGGCATCGACACATGAGCAATTCCGCAACCTTCCCTCGTCCGACCTGCGGCTATCCTACACAATCTTCGGCAGTTCAAACCCTTTCCGGTGCTCGCGGCCGACGAACTTGTTCGCTTCAGCGTCATCGAAGGTCTCGGTCTTGGGGTCAATGCGCAGGCGCTTGTGGGTGCGCCAGGCAATGTTGCCGGCGTGGCACATCAGGGTGCTGACGTGACCGGAGTAGATCTCCTGGTTCAGCGTCTCGCGCTTCCGGTTCTTCACGGCGTCGAGGAAGTTGCGGATGTGCTGCTGCTGGCCGGCGTCGCCGCGGCCTTCCTTCATCACCTTGCCGGTGGGGTCGAAGGCTTTCCAGGAGGTGTTCGTGACCAGCATCCAGCCGTTCTCGCCGTGGATGACCGCGCCCTCGCCGGCGTCGTGGAGGCGGGGCTTGGACCAGAGGCGCATCTCGTATTGGAGCACGGCCTTGGGATATTCGTAGGTGACAAACTGCGTGTCGGGCCATTGCTGATCATCATCGTGGAAGAACTTGCCGCCGGCGCAGCTCACGGCGTCGGGCAAAGCGTCGAGGCCCATGACGTAGCGGCAGTAGTCAATGCGGTGGACGCCGTCGTTGCCGAGGTCGCCGGTGCCGTAGTTGAACATCCAGCGCCACGCGCTGGTGACGATGGTGTCGTTGTAGCGGCGCTCGGGCGCGGGGCCTTGCCAGATGTTGTAATCGAAGCCCGCCGGCGGTTGGCCGTCGGGCGCGAGCTTCACCGGCCCGGTCATCTCCGTCTCCCACGCGCGGCCGGAAATCACCTTGCCCAGCGCGCCGCTCTGGACGAACTCCCGCGCCTCGCGCAGCCACGGGGCGCTGCGGATCTGCGTGCCCATCTGCACCATGCGGTCGCGCTTGCGGGCGGCGGCCACGGCCACGCGGCCTTCCGCGATGTTGTGGCTGGCGGGCTTCTCGACATACACGTCCTTGCCGGCAAGGCAGCCTTCGATGGTCAGCAGGGCGTGCCAATGGTCCGGGGTGGCGACCATGAAGGCGTCAATGCTCGGGTCGGCAAGGAGGTCACGGTAGTTCTCCACCAGCTTGGGCTTGCGGCCCGTGCGCTTCTCGACTTCCGCGCCGCGCTGTTCGCGGACGTTGGCGCGGAGGTCGCAGATGTGCGTGACCTCGCAGTCCGGCTCGGCGAGGAAGCTGCCCATCACCGAGTTTCCGCGTCCACGCACGCCGATGCACGCGACGCTGATCTTGCTGTTGGGACTGGCGGCGGTGAGCAGGGCCGGGAAGCCGAGGACAGTGGCGGTGGCGGCGGTGGACTTGAGAAAGCTGCGGCGGGAGGAGGATGTGGTGTTCATGCAGGAGGAGTGGGTAATGCTGGTCTTGTCGAAGTGGCGAGCGGGAG
>CAIPBN010000385.1 GCA_903863315.1 uncultured Verrucomicrobiota bacterium
GCGCTTTCCCGTGGCCACTGGCAAACCCAGTTTGCGGCCATGCTCGATGACGGCCGCCTGCCGGGCCTGTTGCACCTTGGTGGCGGCGGATTTACGGGCGGCCTCGGCCTTGTCAGCTTCCTTCTCGGCCTTGTCCAAATCCTGGTTCTCGTCCTTGAGCTTGGCCTTGGCTTCGTCGAGCTCCTTTTTGGCCTGAGTGGGGGAGGGGGTCTTGGCTTTGGTCTGGTTTTGGCCGACGGCTGCGACCGGGCTGCCGAGCCAGCAAGCGGTCAGCACAACGATCGCCACAGGCTTGATCTTCATTTTCTGAGGCAGACGATCCGGGCGCAACGGACGTTACGGCACCGGCGAGGCTCAGGCCACCTGCCGACCACCATCCCAAACGCACGGTGCCAGTCCACGCGCCTTGCGCAACGAGGCCCACGGCTCTTGGGTGCCAACGTCCACCGGATCAGGATCGCCAGCATTGGCATCCGGCAGGACGGCGGGCGAAAGAATGGCCAGAAAGACGAGCGGTTCCGCGTGCGGGTTGTAGGTGGCGTGGATGGTGCCCGGCGGGATGTGCGCCATCTCGCCCGCGGTCAGGATGCGGTAATCGTCGCCCACCCACTGCTCCGCGCGGCCGTAGATGACGTAGATGATCTCCTCGCGATGCGGGTGGTAATGAAACGGATGACAATAGCCGGGAGCCATATTGGCGCGCACGAGCAACAAGTCCTTCGCTGCGACAATGTCCGGGCGGCACAGCCACTCGTTGTTGGTCCACGCGTTAGGCTCGCGGAGGGCGTCCGCGATTTGCACGAAGCGGCGGGCTTGAGGGTTCATTGGGGTTGGCTGGGATGCGTTATTGAGACGGTTTGCGCTCCGCCAGAATCCGTCGCAGTTCGGCGACATCCCATTGGTCCTTTTCGCGCCAGGAACCCTCCTTTAGAGCGATGAGGTCCTCAGGAGCGAGATAGGGGATGCGGACGCCGTGCGAGTCGAAGTGCCGCAATCGCGGACGAAAATCATCCAAACTCCGTCCGCGCATCTGCGTGAAGATGTCGAGGTCGAAATCCTCGCTGACACATATGGAACCTTCCTGCGGGATGAACTCCTCCGGCTTCAGCTCCCGCGCCCAACCTTCCCCCCACTGCGCGAGTGCCCCGATCAGCCGACGGGCGTTTTCCACGTTGGGGTTCACCAAGATGTCCGCGTCTGCGGTGTAGCGGACGTGCTCGTTCAAGCAAACGGCTATGCCGCCCACCACCGCGAAATCAACCCCGGCGCGCGCGACCGCGACCAACAACCTTAAGAACGGCGAAATAGTCCTGTCGAGCGGCGGCTGGTTTTCCACGATGCACCTCGGAAGCGAACTGGCGGAGCCATTCCAACTGGTCGAAGGGGGTAACCCACGCGGGCCGCCGACCCACGATCTTGCGCGGGGCGAACGGCCCGGATTCGGCGGGAATGCGGCTGGTGTTCACGGCACTACTCTTGCCTGCCCGACGCGGGCGGTCAACCGGCCTTATTTCTTCTTCCCAAACTTCTTCGCCGCCGGAGCCTTCAGCTTCTTGAAGTCGCGCGTCAGGTTCGTCAGCGACGCCTCCACGCCCATGCGCTCCA
>CAIPBN010000386.1 GCA_903863315.1 uncultured Verrucomicrobiota bacterium
GCACTTGGAGCGCGCCCGAGATTTCGAACTACCCCAACTCGACCAGCAAGCTGTTCACGTTGCAGACGAGCCGTGGCTTCCGGGTGCTCGTCTCGAACGCCAACCCAACCGTGGGCCGCCGTGAGCTGCATCTGGCCGTCTCCGAGGATGGCCGGCAGTTCACGCGCATGGCCCGGCTGGACATTCCCTCGCCCCGCGCGACGACCTTCCAATATCCGCACGTCATTGAGCACGACGGCAGCCTCCTCATCGCGTTCTCGAACAAGAAGAACGTCACCGAGGTGCTGAAAGTGCCGCTGGACGAAGTGGCGCGGCTCCGCGACAAACGGGGCGAGCCATGAATCCGAACTCCGTGGAGAACAACCGTGGTGCAGCCGCCGCGTCGCCCCAACGGCGGACAGGTGCGGCCGAACACACCGTCAAGGCGGTGAAGGAACTTTGGCCCACCGCGAAATGAACCGCCCATGACGTCCCCTGAGCCCTCCCGCTCCCTGCGCACCGCCTGGCTGGTGGTCGCGCTGCTCTTCCCCGTCGCGCTGCTCAACTACCTCGACCGGCAGATGATGGCGGCGATGAAGTATTCCGTGATGGCGGACATTCCCAGCATCGCAACGGATGCGAACTGGGGCATGATGCTCGGGCAGTTCAAATGGGTTTACGCCATCCTCAGCCCGGTGGGCGGCTACATCGCGGACCGGTTCAGCCGGCGTTACACGATTTGTGCCAGCCTGTTCGTGTGGTCGCTGGTGACGTGGTGGACGGGGCATGTGAAGTCCTACGATGAACTGCTCTGGGCACGGTCGCTCATGGGCGTGAGCGAGGCGTTCTACATCCCGGCGGCGCTGGCGCTGATCGCGAACCATCACATCGGCGAGACACGCTCCCGCGCGGTGGGCTTCCATCAGATGGGCATCTACGTGGGCATCATGATTGGCGGCTTCAGCGGCTACGTGGCGGACGCGCCCACGCTGGGCTGGCGCTGGGCGTTCGATGTCACGGGGGCGGTGGGCGTGATTTACGCGCTGCCGCTGCTATGGCTGCTGCGCGATGCACCAAAGCGGGTCCTGGCGGCAGATGAGGCCGTCGTGCCCCCGACCTCCATCGGCGTGGCCGCGCGGGAACTGGTGTCGAACCGATCGTTCATCCTGCTGGTGCTCTACTTCACCCTGCCCGCGCTGGCCGGCTGGGTGGTGAAGGACTGGATGCCCGCGATTCTAAAAGACAAGTTCGCCATCGGCCAGGGCAAGGCCGGGGTGTCCGCGACGTTGTTTGTGAACATTGCCTCGCTCATCGGGGCCTTCCTCGGCGGCTGGTTCGCGGACCGCTGGATGCGGCGCAGCGAGCGCGGGCGCATTTACACCAGCGCGCTCGCCATGAGCCTGCTCATCCCCTCGCTCTTCGGCGTGGGCAACTCCGGCTCGCTCCTGATGGCGATCCTGTTCCTCGTGCTGTTCGGGCTGGGCTGGGGCGCGTTCGACTGCAACAACATGCCCATCCTCTCGCAAATCGTCCGGCCCGAGCTGCGCGCGACGGGCTATGGCGTGATGAACCTCGTGAGCATCAGTTGTGGCGGCTTTGCCGACGTGGCCTTTGGTGCCCTCCGCGACGCCAAAGTGCCGCTCAACGTCATCTTCGGGGTCTTCGCCGCCACGGCAATGCTGTCCGTGATTCTCGTGCTGTTGATCCGGCCCAAGCCCGACCTGTCCCGCTGAGGTTGGAACGGTCACCCAGAATAGAGGTTCCTGCGGGGAGGCATTGCTGCGATAGTCTGCGCGTCGTTTTCAATCGTGAACATTTCATCCGCCATCTTTCATTGCAGCGCCCCCGACCTCACCGCCTGTCCGGACGAGTCGCTGCCCGAGTTTGCCTTCATCGGGCGCTCCAACGTGGGCAAGTCCTCGCTGCTGAACGTGCTGGCGGGCAAGGACGGGCTGGCCCGCGTTTCCCCCACGCCGGGCTTCACGAAGCTGATCAACTTTTTCACGATGAACAAGACGTGGCGGCTGGTGGACCTGCCGGGCTACGGGTTTGCGCAGGTGGCGCGCGAGGACAAGGCCAAGTTCAACCAGTCCGTTGCGGAATACCTGCGGGAGCGGCCGAACCTATGCTGCGTGTTCGCGCTGGTGGACTCGGGGCTGCCCCCGCAGGAGCTGGATCTCGAGTTCGTGGGGTGGCTCATCGACAGCTCGATCCCGTTCGTGCTGGTCTTCACCAAGACGGACCGGGTGAAGCCGGCGCAGGTGCAGGCGAACATCGCCGCCTTCACCGGCCGCATCTCCGAATGGTGCGAACAACTGCCGCAGATTCACACGTGCTCGGCGAAGGCGAGGCACGGCCGACGGGAACTGCTGGGGGTGATCGAGGCCGCCATTGCCGACTACTACGGTGACAACCGGCCGCCGGATGCGGAGCCCGCACCCGAGGCCGCTGACGAGGACCGACCACCGGCTGTCGCCGCCCCAGCCAAACGAGTCCCTGTTCATCGCGGGAAGGGGCGCAAGCTCACGCGGCCTTGGTGAGGGAGTGGCCGGCTAAACCACCTCGAATTCGCGCACGTCGAGGGAGTTGCGCCCCGATTTCTGGATGGGACGCGGCTCGGGTTGGGCAAAGCCGTTGAGGTCCACGGCGCGGGCGCGCAGGGCATACTTGCCGGGGGCGAGACCGGCCACCGAGGACGACCAGGAGATCATGCTGTAGCGCAACGGCCAGGTCGCGGGCTGGCCCGACTTGGGATCGAAGCCGAGGATTTCCCGCGCAGCAATGCCAGCCGGCAGCACCGCACGCCAGTCGGCCGGGGCTGGTTCCAAACGGGCCTCGCTCCATCGCTCCGGAGCGTCTGGACCCGCGTTGGAGCGGCCCAGCGCATACTCCACCCGCTGCAAGCCGGACCAGCCGGAGAGCACCAGCCCGCCGAATTGAAGCGCCTGGCCGGCGGGGATCTTGGCGGGAAGCTCATCAAGATAGGCGGCGGTCTTCAACGGAGCTTCCGGGTCGTTGTTCTGCTCGGCGTAGGTGTCGTTGGCGCGGTAGTCGTTGGTGACCACAATGCGCTGGAGCCACTTGATGGACTTAAACCCATGCGCCCAGGGAATGATCATCCGCACAGGGCCGCCGCGCGCCAGTGAGATGGGTTCGCCATTGAGGCGGTAGGCGAGGAACGCGGGCAGCTCGCCCGGCGGTGTTTCCATGGCCTGCGAATAGCTCAGCGAGGATTGGAAAAGCTGCTTGGGATCGTTGTTGTGAAAGCCCCAATAGTAAATGCGCCGCACCTTGCGCAGCGGGCCGCAGAGCCGCAGCACCTCGCGCAACGGCACGCCTTCCCACAGGCCCTGGCCCAGCGGCGTGGGAATGTTGAGGCACTGCATGGCCTTGAGAAACTTCACGCCATGTTGCTGGCCGAGCTTGAGCAGCGCGGGCAGGTCCAACGCGGTGCCGTCCGCCAGTGTGAGCGGCTGGCTGAGACTGGCGGGCTCCTTGACGGCAGGATCGGGGGTCGTGTCTGCGGTGATCTCCAGCCGCCACGTTTTGGGCGTGAGCCGGGCGGCAATCAAGGCGTCGCCTTTGAGCGTGTGCGGCACCGGCTTGCCGCGCGACACATCCCGAAACTTGCTGGCCGGAGTCAGCAGTGGGCGGGGTGCAGGTGCGGCGGCAGGGGCGGTGGCCGCGCGGCCAAGGCTGGGAGCGGCGCTGTTCAAGGCGGTCGCGGCCAGCACGGAACCAGTGCGGACAAAATCCCGGCGGGTGAGGCGGGAAGATGGCGGCATGGGCTTCATGGAACGTTCGGAACTTCGCAGGCCTGCCGGATCGGAGCAAGCACGGGGATGGGGCACTCAACGCGCGCCCACAGAGGGTTTGCGCCCGAAGGCACGATTGGCCCATCGTCCCTGCCCGTGCCGACGAAACAATCCGACCCAGTGAACTCCGTGCCCGCAGCGCCCCCGCGCCTCCTGCATGAGGACGCCGCCCGCGCGCTCTGGCTGTATCAGGGCAACTGTCTCGATTTGTTGGACCGCATCGCCGCAGAACATCCCGAGGGGCGCTTCGACTGCGTGTTCGCCGACCCGCCCTACTTCCTCTCCAACGGCGGCATCACCTGCCAGGCCGGCAAGATGGTGAAGGTGGACAAGGGCGATTGGGACAAGTCCCGCGGGCCGGACTTGAACCATGAGTTTAATCTGGAATGGCTGCGGCGCTGTCAGCGGGTGCTCAAACCCAACGGCACGATCTGGGTCACCGGCACCCACCACGCGATCTTCAGCATCGGGTTTGCGATGCAGCAACTGGGCTTCAAAATCCTCAACGACATCGCGTGGGAGAAGCCCAACCCGCCGCCGAATCTTTCCTGCCGCTACTTCACGCACAGCACCGAGACCGTCCTGTGGGCGGCGAAGAACGAGCGCAGCAAGCACACCTTCAACTATCAGGCGATGCGCGCGGCCAACGGTGGCAAGCAGATGAAGACGGTCTGGACCATGACCGCGCCCGGCAAGGAGGAGAAGCGCCTGGGCAAACACCCGACGCAGAAGCCGCTGGCCTTGCTCGAACGCTGCCTGCTGGCGGCAACGAATGAGGGCGACCTGGTGCTGGACCCGTTTCTCGGAGCCGGCAGCACGGTGATGGCCGCCCTGCGCACCAAGCGCGGTTGCGTAGGCATCGAGCTGGACGAGGTGCACGCAAAGCTGGCAGTGAAACGCCTGCGGACGGAGCTGAACCGGCTGGAGAGCGAGCTGTTTCCGGCGCTGGCGTAAGCGGAAGCTCGCCCCCCCGATGCCACAGGATTACTTCAACGCCGCCCAGACGCGGGAGACGTCGTCGTGTTCGTCCAGTTCGTGCAGGAACTCGCCGACCTCGGCACGTTGCGCGTCGGTGAGCTCGGGGAAGCTCTTCGGCACGTAGCCCATTTCGCTCGTCACCACGGTCCAGCCATTCTGCGAGAGCCATTGGGACACGGAGTGGATGGCAGTGCGATCGGTGATGAAACGCGCGCCGGTCGCGGCTTCGGGAATATCGTCGTTCTGCGTGCTGGCCAGCGGCTCGACCTCGTTCGCCCCGGCCTCGATGGCGGCGGCTTCGATGTCCATGCCGCTGGTGGGATGATACGCCTCCACGAGGCCAACATGGTCGAAGAGGAACTTGTTGCTGCCGGTGGTGCCCAACTGGCCGGCCTTGAACAGCACGCGAATCTCGGGCGCGGTGCGGTTCACATTCTCGGTCATGCACTCGACGATGACCGGCACTTTGTGCGGCGTGTAGCCCTCGAAGACGATGTGGTCCATGACGAGCTTCTCGTCGCCGGTGCCGGAGCCTTTCTTGATGGCGCGCTCGATGACGTCGCGGTTGACGCTTTCCTTGCGGGCCTTTTCGCAGGCGGTGAACAGGCGTGCGTTGGCGGCCGGATCGGGACCGCCCAGCTTGGCGGCGACCATGATTTCGCGGACGAGTTTGCCGGTCGTCTTACCCTTCTTCAGGTTGTTGACGAGGCGTTTGGCATGTAACCACTGGCGACCCATGCCCGAAAGCATAGCGGGGCGCGGTCGGGAAGTTCAACCCATCGTTCAGCAAGTTGCCGGCCCAGCGAATGTGAGCGCCGAGCATTGAACGAGGCCCCAAATTGACACCTCGCCCGCGGCACCGGAGGTTTGACTTCGCGCGGAGCGAACGGTTTGCTCGCCGCATGTCTCCCGACAAACCGACCCAGATGCGCCACCGGATTGTGGCCGTCACCACGTTGACCGCCGTGCTGCTCTACCTGGATCGTGTGTGCATCGCGGAGATCGCCAAGCTCGACGAGTTCAAGAAGACGCTGGGGCTGACCGAACAGCAGACCGGCTATGTGATCTCGGCATTCTTCTTCGCCTACGCGCTGGGACAGGTGCCGGCGGGCTGGCTGTCGGACAAGTTCGGCGCACGCGGGATGATGACCTTCTACATCGCCTTGTGGTCGCTGTGCACGGCGCTGACGGGGTTTGCCGGCGGGTTCGTGTCGCTCGTCATTGCGCGGATGGGATTTGGTCTGGCGCAGGCCGGAGCGTATCCGGCGAGCAACGGCCTGGTGCGGCTCTGGACACCGCTGGCGGCGCGCGGCAAGGCCAGCAGCATCGTGTCGCTGGGCGGACGGCTGGGCGGGGCCATCGCGCC
>CAIPBN010000387.1 GCA_903863315.1 uncultured Verrucomicrobiota bacterium
CGCGCGCAACCTCGCGCGCAACCTCCGCCAGCAGCTCATTCTCAGCCTCATCATCGGCCTGTTCGGCGGCGCGGTCGGCACGGTGGCGAGCTACCACTGGGACATCCCGTGCGGCCCGGCCATCGTGATGGCGTGCATTGCGGTGTTCATCGGCTCCCTGCTGGCAAGCAAGCTGTGGTTGAACCGGGCGGCGAAGGCTGCTTGAGGTTTGCGCATGGTGAATCCTGATTTGCCAAAACCCTGCCTGCGCGGCACTTTCGAGAAATGAGCACGGTTATGGAAATCCGCGAAGCCATCGGCAGGCTCTCACTGGAGGAGCGGGCCGAAATCACCGCCGAGCTGTGCGGTTGGGCCGATGATGACTGGGACCGCCAGATGCAGAGCGACGCGCAGCAGGGGAAATTCGCAGCCATCAATCGCGCTGGCGACGCTTCACACGCTTCCCGGCAGACGCGTCCTTTGGACGAAATCCTCCGCGAACCGTGACCATTCCCAGTAGTGGCACGCAGGAATTCTGGCAGCTCTATCGCGCCTTACCTGTCCCGGTTCGGATGCTCGCTCGGAAGAACTACGCGCTCTGGTCTGCCAACGCCTTTCATCCCTCCCTGCACTTCAAATCCATCGGCAAGCCTAACTGGTCGGTGCGGGTAGGTGACCATTATCGCGCTGTGGGGAAGTTTTCGGGTGAGAGCTTCCTTTGGCAGTGGATTGGCACACACGAGGACTACAACAAGCGATTCTGACTTGGCATCGCGGAACATGAAAAAGACACCCTCCCACGCACACAATCACGCCGCCGAGCCGCTCGCCGACCTGACTTCGCGGCTGCGGCAAAAATCCCAGCGCGTCACCGGGCCACGGCAGGCCATCCTCGCACTGCTGCGCGAGCACCGGCACCCGATGACGAACAAGGAAATCCACGCCGCGCTGGCCAAGGGCGATTGCGACCTCGCGACCATTTACCGCTCCATGCACCTGCTGGAAGAAATGGGCATGGTAAAGCGCTTCGATTTTGGTGACGGCGTGGCGCGCTTCGAGTTGCTCACGGGCGACACGCACGCGCACCACCATCACCTCGTCTGCACCTGCTGCGCGGACATCGTGGAGATTGACGACTGCTTTGCGCATGAGCTGGAGAAGCGCGTCGCCGCCGCGCACGGGTTCAAGAGCGTGACGCACAAGTTGGAGTTCTTCGGGGTTTGCCCAGACTGCCAGAAGGAAGGCCACTCGCACGAGCAGACAAAGCGCGCGCGGCGCAAGCCGTGTGGGTGCTGAACGTCCAGCCACAAGCAGGACACCGACGAGAGCGAGCACTCGTCTGCGATGTGGCGGCTCCACGACCGAAGCCCCCCGGATCGCCGGCTACTGCAGCGCGGAGGGCAGGCGGAACAGCCGGGTGTTCAGCTCCACCAGCCGGTTGCGCACCATGTCGGTGGTGGTCTTGTCGTCGAAGGTATAGCCCGGCAGCGTCTCAAAGCTCTTGATGACCGCGCAGTAGTCCGGGTTGACCATGACCCCCAGGAACTCGCCGGTCTTGCTCAGGACGATGTCACCCGTGGAAGGGGAGAACTCGCCTTGGAGCACGCGGCTGAGGATGCGATTCTTCATCCGGACGTAGTCTGGCGTGCGGGCATCCAGCTTGAACTCGACTTCGCCATAATGTTTTCCACCGCGGTTCACGAGCACGGCCTCCGTGAACTTGAACGGATTTTTGGCCACCGGGTAGAGCTTCAAGTTCATGGCCAGCGCCTGCTGGGCATTCACCGGGACGACCGCCAGCCGAGGATCGGCGGTGATGAACGTCAGCGCGCCGCTGCCCAAGACTTGCGCCCCACGGGCAACCCGCGCCCCGACATGATCCATCCCCAGCGGAGTGGTGAGGGAGAACGGCGTGTCGCCGACGTGGATTACGGCAAAGACACCCCGGCCATCATGAACCAGCAAGCTCTTGCCTTCCTTGATCCGCGCACCGGACCCCAGGATCACGGCCTGATGCGCGGACACCGCCACGTCCACGCGGTTGCTGAGGAACTCGCTGAACATGAGGTTCATGTTGATAGGCGTGTTCTCGCGAATCTCCTTGGCCAGTTCCCCAGATTTCGCCGCCAACTGCCCTACGCCGTCAGTCAGCCGGGTGGTCTGTGTCTGGAGCAGGTCTTTTTCCTGCCGCACCAAGGCCACTTCCTTCTTCAAGTCGGTCAGGTTCTCACGGAGCAAGTTGCGCTCGGACTCGGCGACCTTGGCGGCGGTTGATGCCTGGGCGGCCTGGGCGGCGGCGGCCTGCCGTTGTTTCTCCAAGTCAGCCAGCGCGGCCTGCTGCTTCTCAAGTTCCGCCTGCTTTGCGGCGAGGGCGATTTGCATCTGCTTTTCCAACTGCTCACGAATTAAGTCGCGCTCGGCTTGGGCGACGCGGACGGCCGTGGCCAGGCCGGCCGCCTGCTGGGCGGTGGCGGTCTGCTGCTTGCTCAGGTCCGCCAGCGCGGTCAATTGTTTGGCGATCTCCGCCTGTTTCGCGGCAACGGCCTGCTGCATTTCCTGCGCGAGGCGGGTTTTCTCGCTTTCCGCCCGGGCCTTCTCAACCTCCAGGCGCGCCTTCTCGGCCTCGACATTCTTGATCGCGGCGGTGAGCGCGTCCTGCTGCTGCTTGGCGGCCGCGGTAAGAGCTTCCTGTTGCTGCTTGGCCTTTTGCTTTACATCCACCGCCTCCTGGGCAACGGCGGCGTAACGTTGGGAAAGCACCTGAGCGGCGGTCTGCGACTGCTTGAGCGTCTGCTCCAACTGGCTGCGCTGAGCCTGAATCTGGGCCAAGGTCTGCTCGCGGGTCTTCACGTCCGACTCGGCAAATTGCAGCCGCTGCTGGAGCTGGTCCCGCACGGCCTTTTCCTGTTCGAGCGCCACCTTCATCATGTCCACGAGATCCTGATTTTTTGGGCGGGCGGCGTTGGCCTGCACCTCCGGCACCGGGGCGCTGGAGGTGCGCACGGGCTCCGCCTCATCCCAGCGGGTCAAGGCCAGCAGGTTCAGCAGCAGGAAGTCGCAGATGATGAGGAGCAACGTCTTGTTCATGCGAGCGGCAGGACGGGTTGCGGGGCGGGCTCAGCCTGGCTCTCCAAGATCAGCCGGTGCTTGGCGGCGCGCACATGGCGGATCTTGATGAGGGCGACGCAAACGATGCCGAAGAGGTTGGAGGCATAGGCGGCCAGCAAGTCGGCCTTGATGACGCCGACAACCTGGAGCACCAGCGCGGTCGCCGTGCCGGCGATGCCGATGTAGAGGCCGGAGTCGAACAGGTTTTCCTCGTTCTCCATGAGCCGGAGTTTGAGCTGGGGCGACCCGGGGGACATTTCAATCTCACGGATCTTCATCAGGCAGACGGAATACACGCCGACCTGGAGGGCGGCGAAGATCAGGACGCTGAGGATGGTGGACAGTTCCATACTTGGTTTCGTTACAGTTGTATTCTTACTGGTCGGGACAGGCGAATTCGTCAACACCGGGAGTTTCAGCCGCAGCCGGAAATCCGACGAGCCCAGCGGCTTGAACAGCAGCGGCTCCCCCGCCGCCAGCAGCAGCAGCGCCAGACAGCCGGCCGCCACCGCGCGCTGGAAATGAATCATCCGCACCCCGGCCGCACCGCGACCGGCCGGTTGGACGGGCGAGAGCTCGCGCCACACCAAAAAGAATACCAGCCCGGCCAGCAGGAAGAGCAACACTTTCGTCGCGAGCATCACGCGCGGAGCCTTGAGCGTCCAGGCCGCGAGAAAGCCCGGCACCCAGCCTCGCGCCGGACCCACCGGCATTTGCTGCCCCACCAGCAACCGCACCGCGCCCTCGCCTTGGGCGATCGCCCTGGTCAAATCAGCCAGCCCCGCCTTGCCAAACCGCAGCAGATAGGTGGCAACCCGATCCGGAGATTGCGCCAGCAGTGCGGCTGAATAGAACAGGGGCAAATCATCTGGCGTGACCTGGACCAACTGGGCGAAACCGTTCAGCGCCTTCAGGTTCGGCACCAGTCGCAGCAACTCGGAAAGCTGCAGCCAATCCAGCCGCCGGCCCAAGGCCAGCAGGTCGAAGCAAAAACTTTCCCACTCCGTCGCCAGCCTTGTCTGACTTGTCCGCTCGGCAAGCTGCCGGATGTCCTGCGCCAGCGTCGGGGCGAACCGCTCGCCTTCATACAGCAGCGCCGCCAGCAGAATGGTGGCCTCGAAGGGCTGGCCGCCGGGCTGGTTCACCGGGATGAACTCCACCGTCGTGGACAGATCTCGGGTAGCCAGAATTGCCCGTCCGCCCGGCGACCGCGAGCTGGCGAGGTGCTCGCGCAAGGCAGCACGGTTGGCCTCAATGAGCAGGAACGGCAGCATGGCCTCGGCCGTGGGACTCGCGCTGTTGGTGCTCCGGCGGAAAATCCCGTCGATATAAGCATCGCGCCCCGCAGCGCCGGCCTTGGCCTGTCCAGCAACCAAGGCCGCCCGCAGCTTGGCCACTTGGTCATCCTTCAGAGATTGTGCCGCTGTCAGAGCGAGGTTCGCCACGCCCGGCTTTTGCGCCGCCACCGCAGCTAAGCCCAAATCACTCACAGACGAAGTCCCCTGCCCAGCCCGTTCCAAGAGTGCGGGATGGAGGGATTTCCAGTTCGCTGGCAACAGCATGCCCAGCCCCAGCAGCAAGGCGGAGAGCCCCGCGAACAGGAGGATCCGCTTCAAATCCGGCGGCGTGCCGGCAAGCCTTCCTCCCTCCTCAGCCGGGTTCCCCCGCGCCGTGCGCGAGGCGCGCCAGCGGGCTGCATCCAAGGAATTTTCGTCGCCGTTCACGGTGCAAATTCGACCGGGCGGGGCCAGTCAAAGCCTAGTCTGCCACCCGACGCTTTCAGCGTGCCCCGACTGACTCAGCCCCGCGAGGTGAAATTCACCAAGGCCCTGCCATTGCCAATTTTTCCTCACTGCCATTAACTCCCCCCGTGATGACCGCCGCCCAGCCCGTCGAAATCGAGATTTGCCCCGGCTTCTCGCCCCGCCCCAAACTGACGCACGCGGTCTTCGACTTTGACGGCACCCTCTCCCTGCTGCGCCACGGCTGGCCGGACACGATGCTGGCCATGTTTCTGGAAATGCTACCGCCCCGCCCGGACGAGGTTCCGGCCGCGCTGCGGGCGGAACTGATGGAGGAAATCCTCGCCTACAACGGTCGGCAAACCATCCACCAGATGACCCGCTTTGCCGAACGGGTGGCGGAACGCGGCGGCCAGCCGCGCGAGCCGCAGTGCTACCTCGCCGAATACACCTTGCGCCTCGAACGCGCCATCGCCGCCCGCACCCAACGCATCCGCGATGGCGCCAGCCCGGACAGCTTCGTGGTGCCCGGAGCGCGCGCCCTGCTGGGACGTCTGCGTGACCGGGGAGTGAAACTCTTCATCCTCAGCGGCACGCTGGAACCCTTCGTCCGCCAGGAGGCAGCGCTGCTGGACTTGGCCCAGTTCTTTGAGGACCGCATCCACGGCGGACACGAGGACCACACGCGCTTCTCCAAGCAGATGGTCTTCGACCGCATCCTCCGCGAGGAAGGCATCTCCGGCGCACGCCTGCTCTCCTTCGGCGACGGCCCGGTGGAATTGCGGCACACCAAGGAGCTTGGCGGCATCGCCGTCGCCGTGGCCAGCGACGAGACGGAAATCGGCTCCGGCAAAATCCACGCGGAGAAGCGCACACAATTGATCGCGGCGGGGGCGGACTTGGTGATTCCCGATTACCAGTGTCACGAGCTGCTGATGAAGCTGCTGCTGGGCGATCGTTAATTATTCGACCTGCGATGCAACCTCCCGCTCCCCTCAACCTCGCCAAGATCCGCGTCTTCCCGCTCGCGCAGCGCAAGAGCATGAGCACCGTGGACGAGGTGCTCATTGAGCCAACGAACACGCCGCCGCCCGTCAGCGATTTCAACGTCGCGCTCATCGAGCGTTGTGCCCGCGACATCAAGGCCGCGCTCGAACGCGGCGCGTCCGTCATGTTCATCTACGGCGCGCATCTCGTGAAGAACGGCGGCCAGCTCCTCCTCGGCCAGATGCTCGACCGCGGTTTCCTCACGCACCTCGCGACGAACGGCGCGGGGACGATTCACGACTGGGAATTCTCCTGGCTGGGCCGCTCCACCGAGAGCGTGCGCGACAACGTCGCCACCGGCAGCTTCGGCACTTGGGACGAGACGGGGCGCTACATCCACCTCGCGCTGCTCACGGGTGCTGTGCGCGGCTGGGGCTACGGCAAATCGCTTGGCAAATTCATCTACGAGGACGGCGCGTTTATTCCGACCGAAGCCGAGCTGACGAAGCAGATTCAAGCCGAGCCGGGCCATCCGCTCACGTCTGCGCGCGCTGATCTGCTCCAGGCCATCCAGCGCTTCGGCCTCAAGCCCGGCCAGCACATCGTCCCCCACCCGCACCGCAACAGCAGCGTGCTCGCGCAGGCCGCGCGCCATGACGTGCCCTTCACCGTCCACCCCGGCATCGGCTACGACATCATCTCGAACCATCCGTGGTTCAACGGCGGTGCCATCGGACGCGCGGCGGGCGTGGACTTCGCGCTGTTCGGCGGCTCGGTGGAGAAGCTGGACGGCGGCGTGGTCCTGAGCGTCGGCTCGGCCATCATGGGGCCACAGGTCTTCGAGAAGAGCATCAGTTGCGTGAACAACCTGCGCCTGCAAGCGGGCCGTCCCATCGTCAGCGGCCACAGCATTTACGTGGTGGACTTGCAGGACGGCGGCAACTGGGACTGGACCCAAGGCGAACCGCCCAAGGACAACCCGGCCTACTACCTGCGCTTCTGCAAGAGCTTCTCCCGCATGGGCGGCACGATGCACTACGCGCAATGCGACAATGTGGCGTTCCTCCATCACCTGTTCCACAAGCTGGAGAACCTCCACGGTCGCACGGCCGCAAAGGCGGACATCCCAGACATCGGCGACCCGAACCCAGAGCCGCGCTACAAGTGGTGAAGGCTGACACGTAAAACGTAATGCGTAATGCGTAACCAGAGTTCAGCGCACGCCATGGATTCAAGCGCCCACCTTACGTTTTACGCATTACGCATTACCCCCCATGACCCCGGCCCGCTTCGCTGAAATCACCGACCGTTACCCTTCGCTCCGCCTCGCGCTCGTCGGCGACTTCTGCCTCGACCGCTATCTGGAGATTGACCCGGCGCGCGCCGAGACCTCCATCGAGACCGGCCTGCCCGTCCACAACGTCGTGCGCGTGCGCTCGCAGCCAGGTGGGGCGGGAACCATTCTCAACAACCTGGTCGCCCTGGGCGTGGGGCATGTGATTCCAATTGGTTTCTATGGGGAGGATGGCGAGGGCTACGAACTACAGGCGAGCATGGCGAAATCGCCACACGTATGGATGATGTGCTTTAGGCGGACACCGTTGCGCCGCACTTTCACATACTGCAAGCCGCTCGTGCTACATCACGGGCAACCACCGGTGGAATTAAACCGCTTGGACAGCAAGAACTGGACACCAACGCCCGCTTTGATCGAGGGCACGCTTATGGCCTCGCTGGAATCTGTCGCCCGCGAGCTGCAGGCCGTCGTAGTGCTCGATCAGGTGGATATCCCCGACACGGGTGTCGTCACCCATCGCATGCTGCAAGCTCTGGACCAGTTGCGACGGGTGCGACCAGAACTGCCCATCGTCGGTGACAGCCGGCGCGGCTTGCGTGGTTGGCCACCCATCATCTTCAAGATGAACGCAGCGGAACTCAGCGCGCTCACCGGCCTGCCCGCCGATGCAGAGCTCCGCCAAATCAGTGAGGCCGCGTGTGCCCTCGCAAAGCAGAACGGCAGCGAAGTTTTCATCACCCTCTCCGAGCGCGGCATCCTCGGCGCAGCTCCGAACGGCGAGGTGGAACACGTCCCCTGCCACCCGTTGCGCGGGCCAATCGACATCGTCGGCGCGGGCGACTCCGTCACCGCGAACCTCACCGCCGCGCTTGCCGCTGGTGCGACGCTTCGTGAGGCCATCGAACTCGCCAACGCCGCCGCGTCCATCGTCATTCACCAACTCGGCACTACCGGCACCGCCAGCGTGCCGCAGATTCGCGAACTGCTGCTGCCGTAATCCGTGCCGGCGACTTGCAGCCGCCATCCAAAGGAGCCCCTGATTCCAGCCGCTCCTGCCACCGGATACCATCGCCGGGCGGTTGCAAACCGCGGCACGGGCTAAGCCGCCCGTATGCCCGACGGCGCATCCGCGTTAAGCACGCGAATCTCCCGCTGCGGGAACGGAATCTCGATGCCCTGCTTGCGGAACTCCTCGGCCAGAGCCTTGTTCACCTCCGCTGCCGCGCCGCCGAAGTCGCCGACCTTTGTCCACGGCTTGATGGCAATGTTCACGGCGGAATCGCCGAACGACGCCACTCCCACGACCGGAACCGGCTCCTTCAACACGGTCGCAGTCCGCGCCAGCACGGCGTTGACCGCATTGAGTGCCTTGTTCAAGTCCGTCGAGTAAGCCACGCCCACGCTGAGATCGAGCTGCCGGATGGAACCGTAGTTGTGCAAAATCTCCCCGATGATCTTGCGGTTGGGGATAACCACGCGCGACCGATCGGCGTGGACGAGAATGACGGAGAACAGCTCGATGGCGTGAACTTGCCCCTGAACGCCATGGATCTCGATGTATTCGCCGACGCGGAACGGCTTGGTGAAGATGATGAGCAAGCCCGCCATGAGGTTGCCCAGCACGCCCTGCAACGCCAGGCCCACGCCCACGCCCGCCACGCCTAGACCGGCGATGATGGGCGCGATGGCAACACCAATCTTTTCCAGCACAAGCATCAGCGTCAGCCCCATCACCATCAGCCGCGCCACGCGCACGATGAGGATGCGGACCGGCGGCTCCAAATCCTTCTTGCCCAGCCAGCGCTGGAGGAGCTTGCCAACCTGAAAGGCGACCGCCAGGCCGATGACGAGGATGATGGCGGCCCCAAGCAGCTTCGGGCCGTAGTCAAAGAGGAAAGTGATCCCTTGCTCTGTGATTTTGTTCAGCAACTCGGTATCAATGACGGCGAACATATGCGTGAAGTGTGATGTGAGTGCGATGCAACTACCTTCCGATCCTAGCAAATCGGCTCCCCAAGGCCAAAGTGATTTCGCGCCTGTGAGCCGCCGCGCTGCGCTCGCTGGCCTGCTCGCGCTGGGCATCGGAGGCTGCCGCTCTAAGCACACCGGGGCGTTGCAACACTTCCAGTTCGAGCAGGCGCAGATGGGCCTGCCCTTCCGCATCGTGCTCTACGCGGAGAGCCAAGCCCACGCCGACACCGCCGCCCGCGCGGCCTTCGCCCGCGTCGCGGAATTGAACCAAATCTTCAGCGACTACGAGGATGACAGTGAGTTGACCAAGCTCTCCCGCACCTCCGGCAGCGGGCAGGCAGTGAAGGTCAGCGACGAGCTGTGGCGGCTGCTGACCGTGGCGCAGGCCACGTCCCGCCGCTCGGACGGTGCATTCGACATCACCGTCGGCCCGCTCGTGCAAGTCTGGCGGCGCGCGCGACGGCAACGGGAACTGCCCACGCCGGAAGCCATCGCGGAAGCCAAGGCGCGCGTCGGCTGGCAGCACGTTGCCCTCGACCCGCGCGCTCGCACCGCGAAGTTGCTTGTGCAGGGCATGCGCCTCGACCTCGGCTCCATCGCGAAGGGCCGCGCGCTTGATCAAGCGTTGCGCGTCCTCCGCGAGCATGGCATCACCCGCGCGCTCGTCACCGGTAGTGGTGACATGGCCATCGGCGACCCGCCGCCGAACCGCGCTGGCTGGCGCATCGAACTCGCACCACTCGACGCTCCCGGCGCACCTCCCACGCGGTTCCTCTCGCTGCGCAACTGCGGCTTCGCCACCTCCGGCGATTTGTTTCAGCACGTCGAACTGGGCGGCAAGCGCTACTCGCACATCGTTGACCCGCGCACGGGCTGGGCGATGACCGACCACAGCCTCGTTGTCGTCATCGCGCCGGACTGCGTCACGGCGAACAGTCTTTCCACCACCATCTGCGTGGTCGGCCCCGAGCGTGGGCTGGCGCTCGTCAAAGCCACTCCCAGCGCATCCGCCCGAATCATGCGCAAGCCCGGCGAGCGAGTTGAAGCCACGGAGTCGTGGGGATTTTCGCAACACTACGAGGGAGCGAAGTAAGACCGCTCCGTTTGGTGTCCCGTCCTCAGGCGGTCGGGAGGTGCTGCCGCCTGAAGGCGGGAACTCCCAGCAAAGGTTCCATTTTGCCGGATTCCCAAGACGCTCTTCACCGTCTATTCTTCCGTTGTGACCAGCCGAGTGAAACCAACCGTCGCCGCGCTTGCCTCTTTGCTGGGGCTGCTGCTCCCGAGCTTCGCCGCTACCACCCCGCCCGACTTCCAGCGCGAGGTCCGGCCCATCCTTTCCCGCCAATGCTTCGCCTGCCACGGACCGGACGAACACTCGCGCAAAGCCAATCTCCGCCTCGACCTCCGCGACTCTGCGCTCGCGCCAGCCAAGTCCGGCAAGCGCGCCGTCGTCCCCGGCAAGCCTGAGCAAAGCGAACTCGTCCGCCGCATCACCAGCACGGACCACATCCAAGTCATGCCGCCCCCCGAGACGAAGAAGCAGCTCACCGCCGCCGAGCAGGACACGCTCCGCCGCTGGGTCGCCGCCGGCGCGGACTACCAGCCACACTGGGCCTTCACCAAGCCCAAGCAAGCGCCGCTGCCGACGGTGAAGCAAACCGCATGGCCGCAGAATGCGATTGACCACTTCATCCTCGCGCGGCTGGAAAAGGAGGGCTTGAAGCCGTCAGCGCCTGCGGATGACTACACATTGGTCCGCCGCCTCTACCTCGACCTCATCGGCCTGCCGCCAACGCCCGAGGAGGCCGACGCGTTCGTCAAGTCCGTCCAAAACGGCAATCGCCAATCCGCGATCGCCAACCTCGCGGACAAACTGATCGCCTCGCCGCACTACGGTGAACGCTGGGCGCGCAAGTGGCTCGACCTCGCGCGCTACGCCGACACCAACGGCTACGAGAAAGACCGCCAGCGCAACATCTGGCCGTGGCGCGACTGGGTCATCCGCGCGTTGAACGAGGATTTGCCATTCGACCAATTCACAATCCAGCAACTCGCCGGCGACCTGCTTCCACCAGACCCCAAACGCCAGACCCTAGACCCCGTCGTGGCGACCGGCTTCCACCGCAACACCATGCTCAACGAGGAAGGCGGCATTGACCCGCTGGAGTTCCGTTTCTACGCGATGACCGACCGCATCGCCACTACGGGCACCACCTGGCTCGGCCTCACCGTCGGCTGCGCCCAGTGCCACACGCACAAGTTCGACCCCATCCCGCACACCGACTACTACGCGATGATGGCCTTCCTCAACAACGCCGACGAACCCGACCTCGACCTGCCGGACGCCGCGCTGGATGAACAGCATCGCAAGAACCTGGAGCGCGCCGCCACCCTGCTAGCCGAGCTGCCGAAGAAGTTTCCTGCGGACACAAACTCCACCCCGCCAACGCCGGGACCCGAACATCTGGAGCGGAAGTTCGCTGCGTGGCGCAACGCCGAGCGCGCCCGCGTCGTGCCGTGGACGACGCTGCGCCCGCACGAGGCGAAGTCCACCCTCCCGCTCCTCACCGTGCAGCCCGACGCCTCCGTCTTCGCCAGCGGCGACATCAGCAAAAACGACACTTACATCCTGCGCTTTCGCAACGTCCCCG
>CAIPBN010000388.1 GCA_903863315.1 uncultured Verrucomicrobiota bacterium
GAGTGGCAAGGGCGGCGAGCAGGGCCGGCAAGGGCAGCTCGACCAGCTTGAGCTGAAGATGAACCAGAACCGTTACGAGCAGCAGAAGCAGGCGAAGGCCGAGCCGCCGCAGTCGCCGGAGCAGAAGGAGAATTTGCAGTTCATGAGTCGGCTGCGCGAGTTGGCGCAGCGGCAAGGCGACTTGAACGAGCGGTTGAAGGAGCTTCAGACCGCGTTGCAGGAGGCGAAGAACGAGCAGGACAAGGAGGAGATTCGCCGTCGCTTGAAGCGCTTGCAGGAGGAGCAGAAGCAGATGCTCGCGGAGCTGGATGAGTTGAAGCAGCGCGCGGAGAAGCCGGAGAACCAGCAGCGCATGGCCGACACGAAACAGAAGCTCGACCAGTCGCGCGACGCGGCGCAGAAGGCCGCCGAGCAGATGGACAAAGGCAACGTTTCGCAGGCGTTGGCGAGCGGCACGCGCGCGCAGCGGGACTTGCAGGAGATGCGCGATGACTTGCGGAAGAAGAACGCGAACCAGTTCGCCGAGGACATGAAGCAGCTCCGGCAGGAGGCGCGGGACATCGCGCAGAAGCAGGAGGAGCTGGGCAAGCAGTTGACCGCCACGCCGCAGCAGAACAAGAAGAAGTCACTGACCGAGCCGGATGCGAAGTCGGAGTTGCCGAAGGAGCTGGCGGAGCAGAACAAGCGCGTCGCCAGCCTCGTGGACCGTGCGACGCAAATCGCCGAGCAGTCGGAGAACGCGGAGCCGTTGCTGCACCGGCAGCTTTACGACACCGTCCGCAAGCAGGCGCAGAGCGAGGCGCAGAATCTCAAGGAGACGAAGAACGAACTTATTCAGCGCGGCAAGATGACGCGCGGGCTTTACGAATTGCTGGAGAAGGCGTCCGAGCAGGGCGGCACCAAGGCGCTCGACATCGCGTCGGAGCTGGCGAAGAACGGGATGAACGCGCCCGCCTCGGCCGTAGAGCAGCGGGCGCGGGCCGGCCTTGAGGAGATGCGCAAGGGCGTGGAGCGCGCCGCCGAGAGCGTGCTGGGCGACGAGGCGGAGGCGTTGAAGCAGGCAGCCAAGACGCTCGACAGCCTCGCGCGCCAGCTTGAGCGTGAGCTGGCGCGCGGCGAGGCGAAGCAGGGCGAGAAGGGCGGCGAACCGAAAGCCGGTGGGCAGCCGGGCGACGCGAAAGGCAAGTCAGGCCAGCAGGCCCAGGGCGAAGGCAAACAACCCGGCAAGCAGGCGGGCAAACAAGGTGAAGGCAAGGCGGGACAGGATTCTAAAGATGGCAAGCAGGGTGAGCCGCAGGCCGGAGCTGAACCGGGCGATGGCAAAGAGCCCGGCGACAAAGCGGGCAAGCAGGGTTCCAAAGCCGGACAAGACGGCACCCAGAGCAAAGGCAAGGAAGGCTCCAAGGACGGTAAAGGTGGCAAGCAGGGTGAAGGGAAACAAGGTGAGGGCAAGGAAGGCGGGAAGTCTGGTCAGGGCGGACAGCAGCCCGGCGGCAAAGATGGCAAGGACGGCAAAGGCGGAAAGCAGGGCGAGCAACCCGGCGAGGGCCAGGGCAAGGGCGGCGGCTCCGGTCAGCAACCCGGTGGTGAACAGCCCGGCCAGCCCGACGGCAAGCAAGCGAACGCCGGTCAGCGTGGGGCCAAGGATGGTTCGCCGAATGGCAATCAGCGCAGCGGAAACAACCAACGCGGCGGCGACCGCAGTGGTTTTGAGGGCATTCTTCCCGCCGGCGTCATCGCCGAGCGCGGTGGCGAGCAGGCGGGGCCTATCACAAGTGAGAAGGGCTTCGCGGACTTCAGCGACCGCCTGCGCGACGTGGAGGAGATGGTGGATTCGAGCGAGCTGCGGAACCAGTTGCAGACCGTGCGCGAGCGCCTGCGGGCCGAGCGCGTGGAGTTCAAGCGCACCGGGCTGGAGCCGACGAAGTGGGACCTCGTGCGGATACAGGTGATGAAGCCGCTGGTCGAGGTGCGGCAGCGCATCGAGGAGGAGCTGGCCAAGCGCGATAACCGCGAGGCGATGGTGCCGATTGACCGCGACCCGGTGCCCGGCCGCTTCTCCGAGCTGGTGCGGAAGTATTACGAGAATCTCGGGAAGGATGCCGGCAAGTGATTTCCATGGGATTGTGCAGCTCTAGCGGACTACGAAGGTGATGCTCGCTTCGCTTATCTTTTCAGGGCGCGATTGGCTGGTGCCGGTGCTGGTGCTCGCGGGCCTCGGCCTCATGGCGCTGGTGTGGGGTTACGCGCGGGCGTCGGCGGACCGGGGGCTGCGGACCGCGTGCGCGCTGCTGAAGGGGCTGGGCTTTGCGGCGCTCGCGTTGTGTTTGCTCGAGCCGCTGTGGACTGGGCAGCGCGTGAAGCCGGGCGCGAACTTGCTCGCGGTCGTCGCGGACAACAGCCAGGGGATGCAAATCCACGACCGGGGCAACGCGCAGAGCCGGGGCGAGTTCCTGCGCGACGCGCTCGCGGGCAAGGGCGCGGACTGGCTTACGAAGCTGCGCGAGA
>CAIPBN010000389.1 GCA_903863315.1 uncultured Verrucomicrobiota bacterium
CGACTCCCTCACCCGCATGGAGAAACAGATGGGGATGTCATGTGAGCGCTTCCCCAACTTTCTACGGGTGCTCCAACGGGCGAAATTCCAGCCGGCTCACATCGTGGACGTGGGAGCGAACTTGGGTTACTGGACGCGTCAGGCGCTCAATTATTTCCCGGCGGCGCGCTACACCCTGGTCGAACCCCAGGCGGAACTTAAGCAGGGTGTTGCCGATCTGATTGCCGCTGGGCGTCAAATCGAGTGGATTCAGGCCGGGGTCAGCGACAAGCCGGGCCGGGCGTCATTCACCATCGCGGATCAGGCGCACAGCAGCTCGTTCAGCTTCTCCGCCGAGCAGGCCAGACAACATGGATGGCGGCAGGTGGAAATGGAGGTCATCACCCTTGATGGACTCACCGATCGCATCGGAGCCATTCCGCAGATGGTCAAGATCGACGCTGAGGGCTACGATCTGCGCGTGCTGGCTGGCGCTGGCAAGCTGCTGGGAGTGACAGACATCTTCTTCGTGGAAGCCGCCGTTGGCTGCCGCACGCTTGAGAACAACCTGGCGCGTGTCATCAGCCGGATGCACGAGGCTGGATACCGTGCCGTGGAGCTGACAGATCTCAACCAAAGCCCCAAGCATGATGTCCTGTGGCTGGTGGAACTTGCCTTCCTGCGCGAGGGCAGCCCGCTATTTGATTTCGCAGATTCATATTGAGGGAGACGCAGGCTTCCGCTTCGACTGGAAACAGGACCATGGGAACTCTTCTCTCGCCGTTCGCGCGCCTCATACCACGCGGCCTCATGCCTTCGGCTTGGGTGGCCCGGCGCATTCTTGGCCAGACGCATGCCACGGTGAGTTGCGGACCGTTTCAAGGATTGAGGCTATGCGCCCCATCATGGAACGCGCACGCCGCCAAGCTGGCCGGAGTGTATGAACGCGAAATTTACGGCAGCTTGGATATTTTGAAGCAGCGTCCTGATTGGGCGGTTGCGGTCATTGGTGCGGCGGATGGTTATTACGCAGCCGGGCTGGCCCGGTGGGATTCTGTGCGCGAGGTCCACGCGTTCGAACTCGATCCGCACACACGCGCGCTGCTGGCCCAAAACTGCGCCTTGAACCAAGTCGCAGCCAAGGTCCGGGTGCATGCTGCCTGCACGCCGCAAAACCTGGCTGCAACTTTCTCGGCAGCAACTCTGCCATGCTTCGTGATTTGTGACGTGGAGGGCTACGAAGACGTGCTGCTGGACCCCGTGGCCCGGCCGTTTCTGCGAAACTGTCATCTCTTGGTGGAGGTGCATGAGGTTCTTTGTGTCGGCGTCGGTTTGCGGCTGGAGCAGCGGTTTGCGGCGACCCATGAAATTCGCACGATCCTGCCGGAGCCACGCCGGCGGGATGAATTCCAGTTTGAGAATTTCTGGACCCGGTGGCTGAAGGATTTCCATGTGGTCTCCGCCATAGGCGACGGGCGTCCGGGCGGCATTTACTGGCAGTGGATGGTGCCGCGGGCTGGGCAGTCTTGAGGACAGCACTGAATCTCACCGCCTGCCGCCTGTGATAAAGATTCTACAAATCCCCTTTACGTATCATCCCGATGGCGTCGGCGGCACGGAAGTTTTCGTGGAAGCGCTGGCGCACCGCTTGGTGGAGCGGGGTGTGGAAAGCGTGATCGCCGCGCCAGGAACAGCGGAGGCTTGCGGCGAGCACGGTGGACTGCGCGTCTGGCGCTACCCGGTGGCAATGGAATTACAGGACGTGAGCGAGATGTATGGCGAGGGGGATGGCGTGGCCGCCGCCGCG
>CAIPBN010000390.1 GCA_903863315.1 uncultured Verrucomicrobiota bacterium
ACTCAACTCCGGCCCCTGCCCTCCCGACTTCAACCTGGCGATGGACGAAGCCTTGCTCGAAGCCGCCGCCAGCCTCGGCCAGCCGGTGCTGCGCTTCTACTCATGGACGGAGCCAGCGGCCACCTTCGGCTACTTCCAGCACTTCGCGGAGATTGAGCGCACCACGCAACTGCGCCCGCTCATCCGTCGCCCGACCGGCGGCGGCCTCGTGCCTCACGATGCGGACTGGACTTACAGCGTCGTGATTCCGCCCGGCCACCCGTGGCACGCGCTCAACGCGGTGGACAGCTACCGCCGGATGCACGAGTGGATTCGCGCCGCCTTCGCCCGCCTCGGCGTGGCGACGGAGCTGGCCGACTGCTGCCGCAAGTCCGCGCCGGGCCAATGCTTCGTGGGCTGGGAGAAGTTCGACGTGCTCTGGCAGGGCCGCAAAATCGCCGGCGCAGCGCAGCGGCGGAACAAGCTGGGCCTGCTCATCCAAGGCTCCGTGCAACCACCGCCGGTGAGCCTGAAGCGGAGCGACTGGGAAGCGGCAATGTCGCCGGCAAGTCATAGCAATCTCTCCATGACAACTGGCATTCACGCCCGGGCCGAAACTCTGGCAGCGGAGAAGTATTCCCAGCCCGCGTTCAATGCCCGCCGTTGACCGCAGTCGCAGGCTTCAGCCTGCGCGTCGAGGATACGCTACCTGAAGGTTGCGACTACGGGGTTCGGAGGAAATCGCTGACGTGGGAACCAACTTGGGCGATGCTTCTTGCACCACGCGCCAACCGAATGAAGCTGAATCTGAGATCTCGAAGAGACCGTGCTTTCACCGCGATGGAAGCGCTGTTCGTGGCGATAATGCTGCTGGTTCTGTTGCTCGTGGTGATGATGTCGTTGCAGCCAAAGTGGCAGCGCGCGGCGCGCATCAAATGCCTGAGCAATCTCAAGAACGCCGTGCTCTCCTACAAGGTCTTTGCCAACGACAACGACGACAAGTTTCCCTTCGCCACGACCAACATCCTGGCCGGCGGTAACGACCACACGCTTTGGCTGCATTTCCAAGCGATGTCGAACCAACTGGGTAGCGCGAAGATTTTGGTTTGCGCAGCTGACCGTGAGCGAGTGAACAACACAAAGTCGGATTTCAGCGCTGGACCGCTTGGACTCGCCTCTGCTGGCAACGCTGCCGTCAGCTACGGTGCCAGTCTCGACGCGGATGAAACTCGTCCAAACAGCATCCTACTACTCGACCGCAATCTTGTGACCAACACTTGGAACCTGCGCGCGAAAGTGGTTCTGGCCATCTCGAACCGACCTCCGGAATGGGACAATCGACAACACAAGCTGTGTGGGAATGTCGCTCTCGCGGACGGCAGCATACAAGATGTGCTCAACTCAGGTTTGGCCGACCTAGTCCGCCTCCAAGGAATTGCCACCAACCGTCTGCTGCTGCCGTTGCTCCCGTAGTCGCAGGCTTCAGCCTGCGCTTTACTCTGTAGGTGTGGTCTGTGAACGCCGTTTGCCCAACGCGACGCTCTGCGAGCGACGCGTCAGACTGACTGTCCGAACAGTCTCCCGACACTAACGCTCCATCCTTTCCGTAGTGCGTCAGGGGTGACTCCCTGCTGACGGAGCGTGCGAAGGCTCAGCGCGTCGTTTCGCTTCGCTAGCCGCACACCCCGCTCATCGGTCATCAACGGGCAGTGGTAATAGTTGGGGACTGGGTGGCCAAGCGCAGCGAACAGCAGCAGTTGCCGAGCGGTGCTGCGCAGCAGGTCCGCGCCGCGCACCACTTCGGTGATGCCCATGGCCGCGTCGTCCACGACCACCGCCAAATGGTAGGCGGGCAGGTCATCGTGCCGCCAAACTACGAAGTCACCGAAATCAGCACCTGCTTTGAATGACTGCAGGCCAAAGTGCCCATCCACAAAGTCCACCTGACCTCCGTCGGGCACGCGGAAACGCCAGCTCACCGCCCGTTCAGCAGAAACCTCGGGTGCACATTGTCCCGGCTGCGGGCGGCAGGTTCCCGGATAGACAGGTTCATCCTCACCTTGATGGGGCGCTTGCAGGGCACGGAGCACATCCTGGCGCGAACAACAGCAAGGATAGATCAAGCCGGCGGAACGCAATCGCTGAAAGGCTGTCCGATAGTGGGCCATTCGCTCGCTCTGCGCATAAGGTGCGGACGGCCCGCCGACGTCTGGCCCTTCCTGCCAGCGAAGCCCGAACCAGCGAAGATCCTCCAACATGGCGGTCACGAACTCCGGTTTGCAGCGCTGCCGGTCCAGATCCTCATTGCGCAAGACCAGCACGCCACCCTGTTCATTTGCCCTTTCCTGTGCGGTCCAGAATGTCCGTGCGTGGCCGAGGTGCAGGTAGCCCGTGGGCGAAGGGGCGAGCCGGCCCCGGTATGGCCGGGAATCGCTCATGCAGCTTCTTCAGGATGTTCGGCGAGAAATTCGCCCATGCCTGGCAGCCGGAAGGAGAGCAGGCGTTGCACCTTCGCACAATTCATGGAGCTGTCCTGCGGACGCGGCGGGCCTTGGTAGTTCTTCACGGTGTCAGGTTGAATCTTTCCGGGCAGCGCGGGCCAGCGAGGCAGCAGCAGGTTAGCAACTTGCCAGCGTGAGAGCTTGTCCGCACCACAGACATGAAACAGGCCGGCGACACGCCGTTGCATCAGCTCCCATGTCGCGCGGGCGGTGACCAGCGCGGCCGTCGGACTTCGGAACTCGTCGGTGAAGAGGGAGAAGTTTTTTCCGGATGCGAGGTCGTTGCGGAGCATCTCATTGAAGGCGCGGTTGCCGGTGGGGGATCTCCCGAAGTTGAGCGAAAGCCGCAGCACGGTGTGGCGCGGGTTGGCCAGGACGATTTGCTCGGCGGCGACCTTAGTCTCGGCGTAGATGCTCACGGGATTCGGCGCATCGGTTTCGAGGTAGCTGCCGCGCTTGCCGTCGAAGACAAGGTCGGAGGAGTAAAAACAAAACGGCAGGTCAGCGGCGAGTTCCGCCAGACAAAGGGTGGTTTCGACGTTCACCCTGCGGGCCGCGTCCGGGTCACGCTGGCAGGCAGGCGAATGAGCAATGGCCGCGCAGTGGATTACCGCATCAGGTCGGTCAGCTTGGAAACGCGCGCGGGCTGCGGCGAAGTCCGTGAGATCCAACTCCTCTCGCCGCAACGCAACCACCTGCCAGCCGGGAGCAAACTGCGGCGCAGTCCTGAGCAGATAGCTGCCGAGTAATCCACCAGCGCCGGTAATCCAGACACGGGGCGGATGCATAAATAGCGAACCGGAAGTGAGCCCAAGCGAGGCGGGCCGCTGTCAGTCGGAGAGCCGCTTGGTCAGATCCCCGTAAGCGTCAATGCGTCGGTCACGGAGGAACGGCCAGTGAGTGCGAGTTACATCCACTTTCGCCAAGTCCACCGGGATAATTAGGTTCTCCTCCCGATCCACGCTGGCCTTGGCAAGGATCTGGCCGCTGGTTCCAGCAACGAAGCTCTGCCCCCAGAACTCAATGCCATCGCCCCCGATGGGCGTCTCCAGACCGATGCGGTTCGCGACCGCGACATAGCAGCCGTTCGCCACGGCGTGGCTGCGCTGGATGGTCTCCCACGCGCCGTGTTGATTCACGCCGTATTCCGCCTTCTCGCTCGGATGCCAGCCGATGGCGGTCGGATAGAAAAGGATCTCCGCGCCCTGCATCGCGGTCAGGCGGGCGGCCTCGGGATACCACTGATCCCAGCAAATCAGCACGCCAATCTTTGCATAGCGAGTGCGCCACGCTTTGAAGCCGAGGTCGCCGGGAGTGAAGTAGAATTTCTCGTAGAACAGCGGGTCGTCCGGGATGTGCATCTTCCGATAGATGCCAAGGAGCGAACCGTCCGCGTCGATGATGACCGCCGTGTTGTGGTAAAGGCCGGAGGCGCGCTTCTCGAAAAGGGACGCAACGATGACGACCTTGTGCTTCTTCGCCAGCTTGCAGAAGGCGTCCGTGCTGGGTCCGGGAATGGACTCGGCGAGCTTGAAGTTTGCGTGGTCCTCGTTCTGGCAGAAATACTGCGAACGGAACAGCTCCTGGGTGCTGATGATTTGAGCGCCAGCCTTCGCGCAGCGCTCCACTTGCGCGAGGGTCTTGCTGAAATTTTCAGCCAGATTGGCGGAGCAACTTGTCTGCACCAGACCGAGCGTAACGGTGGAATCAGAACGCGAACGCTTCATGGTCGGCTAGATTTTTGCGACCCGCGGAGTGCGGTCAATGCGCTCCGTCTTGCCTTTGGAGTTCTGGATCTGCTTGTAGTCCACCTGCCCGAAGAGCTGCCGGATGAAACGCCCCATGGTCTCGTTGGTGGGACCGTAACCGGCATGGTAGATGTAGTGCTCCAAGTCGTGCAGCAGCTCGTCGGCATTCGGATACCGTCGGCTGAGATCGCGTTCAAGGCACTTGTGCAGCACCTTGTTCAGCGGCTCGTCGATGCGCGGATCCAAGGTGCGGAAGTCCGGGATGGGCATGCCCTGCACGCGGTCGCGGGATTCAGTCATGCTCGGGCCCTTGAAGATGTTGTGTCCGAGCAGCAACTGCGCGAGCACGATGCCGACGGAGAAAATGTCCGAGCGCTTGTCGGTGATCTGGAAGTTTGACTGCTCGGGGCTCATGTAGTCCACCTTGCCAGCGACCACCTCGCCCTCCTGATCCTGCAACAGCCCGCGGGCCTTCGCGATGCCGAAGTCGGTGATCTTCACGTCTCCCTCGAACGCGATCATCACGTTCTTCAGGTTCACGTCGCGATGCACGATGCCCAGGGGCCGGCCGTCCTTGTCGGTCTTCGCATGGGCGTAGGCGAGGCCGCGCGCTATGCGGCTGGCGATGAACACCGCTAGCTCCTTGGGCAACTGCCGGTTCTGATCCGTGCAGCGCTGGATGAACTGCTCGACGTTGGCGCCCCGGATCAGCTCCATCGAGATGAAGAACATCCCATCCGTCTCCCCCAGATGGTAGGTCTGGACGATGTTGGTGTGGATGAGGTCGGCGACGAGCTTGGCCTCGCCGATGAAGTTTTCGATGAAGAGCTTCTGATTCGCGTAGCTCTGGCGAATCACTTTGATGGCCACCCGCTTGATGAAACCGCTCGCACCATGCTGCTCGGCCTCATAAACCACACCCATCCCGCCTTCAAAGATCTTGTTGACGATTTTGTAGCGGACCGGACATTGGATACTGAAGAGACCGAGCACGCCGAAAACTCCACAGAAAACCGGGGCTTGCGTCAAGCTTTCACGGCGATTTGGAGAAAAGCGACCTACACGAATTCCCTGAGGTCAAAACGCGACTGGAAGCTATTCCAAAGCTATCCGGCTGCCGAGCTTGAGGAGGTCCATGCCCACTTTGTCCAGGTCGAAACGCCCCGCCATGGCGTCGCCGTAATTGGCCAGCACGATCACCCCGATCTGCTGCTCGCGGTTCAATCCGATGAAGCTCGCATAGCCACCGGTGCCGCCGTTGTGCCAGTAGATGGTCATGCCGCCATGCAGAAGCACTTCGCTTTGCCACCCTAACGGGAATTCTCCCGCTTCACCAACCCGCCGCGCCCGGCGCGACTCCACCAGAGCGCGGCTTGGCAGGCCTTCAGCATCACGCAGGTTGGCCTCGATGAACTGAAGCAAATCGCCAGCGCAGGAGCGGAAGCCGCCCGCCGGGGCAAAGGCCTTAAAGTCCCATGAAGGCACCTCATCCCCCTTGGGAGAATGACCGGGCGTCAATCGGCTGCGCTGCGCCTCGTCTGGCCGCATCGTGGTGTTGGTCATTCCCCAAGGCAGCAGGACCGCTTCTCTCACCAACTCCTCGTAGGGTTGACCAGTCTTCAGTGACAGCACATGCCCCAAGAGGGCAAAACCGACATTTGAATAGTCCCTCAGTTTTCCGGGTGGGTTGTTTGGTTTGGCGGTGGCCAGATACTGATGGAGATCCTCCGCCCGATATTGCGCGTAGGGATTGGGGAGGTTGCCGGGAGATAAATCCAGATTGCCAGGCAGTCGCGGCAGGCCGGCGGTGTGGGTGGCCAATTGCAGCAAGCTCACTGATTCAAGCGCAGGAGGCAGCACTGCCTTTTCCGGCAGCGATGCTCGCAACGTGTCGGTCAGCTTCACTTTGGCGTCGAGGTCCAGCCGCGCCAGCGTGATGGCGGTAAAGACCTTCGTGATCGACCCGATTTCGAACAACGTTTGCGCATCCGGTGGCACCGCGTTTGTCGAACTGACCCGGCCGAAGCCGAGCACCGCACGCTTCCCCCGTTGTGTGATGCCGATGACCAGCGCGGCGCTTCTGCGCTCCGCCACGTAGCCCTCCCCCATGCTCACCGCGCGCTGCTTGAGGTCGTGGGTGTCCGTGAGCCGGTCATATCTCCGCTTCTCCATCGTGACGTAGGTGATGAGCCCGCCGAACAGCAGCAGTAACAAAAGCAGCACGCCGCCGCCCACTTTCAAGGCCAGCCAAAGAAAATTCCGCGACTTGTCCGGTTCCATTCACTGCGATGCAAGCCTGAGCGAGGCGGTGGCTCAAGGGAATTCACCGGAGCACAAGTTTCCAACCTGCGTGAGCCAGTCATCAGTCCCCCAAAAAGCGCGGGTTGCCCCCGCACTCCACTACGCCAGCAGCTTGTGGATCAGCTCTCCATGCACGTCTGTGAGCCGGTAGTCACGGCCTTGGAAGCGGAAGGTGAGCTTGAGATGATCAAGGCCCAACAGATGCAGAATCGTCGCGTGCAAGTCGTGGACGTGGCAGCGGTCGTGCGCGGGGCCGAAGCCGAGTTCATCCGTCTCGCCGATGGTTTGCCCACCCTTGATGCCGCCGCCGGCGAACCACATTGAGAAGGCGTCGATGTGATGGTTGCGCCCGGTCTTGTCGCGGTTCTCGCCCATCGGCGTGCGGCCAAATTCGCCGCCCCAGATGACGAGCGTGTCTTCGAGCAGGCCACGTGCTTTCAAGTCCTTCACCAACGCGGCGCAGGCTTGGTCCACGTCCTTCACGACCTTCGGGAAATCATCCTCCAGCGTCTCGCCCGGGCCGCCGTGGCTATCCCAGTTCGTGTGGTAGAGCTGCACGAAGCGCGTGCCGCGCTCGATGAGCCGCCGCGCCAGCAGGCAGTTCCGCGCGAAGGACGGCTTCGCCGGGTCCACGCCGTAG
>CAIPBN010000391.1 GCA_903863315.1 uncultured Verrucomicrobiota bacterium
CCTCCGGCCGCAGCGACACGCGCTGGAACTGATCCCCGGTGACTTCCGGCAGCTTGTAGTGATCAGCCAGGCGGGCGTTGAGCATCGTCCAGTTCGAGTCGAGGAATTCGCGGAGGCTGAGATTCTGGCGCAGGACCTCGCGGAAAAACGCCGTCGTCTCGCCCACCATGCACTTCTCCAGATACGCGTCGTAGTCGGGGTAAAGCTTCTTGTCCGGCGGGAACATCCCAACGCTGCGCAGTTGCAGCCAGTCGCGCGGGAAGGCCTCGGCAAACCGCGCGGCCTTCGGGTCGCGCAGCATCCGCTGCACCTGTGCGCGCAGCTCGCCCGGCTCATGCAGCTTTCCGCTGCGCGCCGCCGCGAACAACGCCTCGTCGGGCATCGTGCTCCACAGAAAATAGGACAGCCGCGAGGCGAGGTCCCACTCCGTGAGCCGCCCGCCCTTGCCCGCTGTGCCTGAAACTTCACGTCCCTCGACCAGGTAGAGGAAATCCTTTGCACACAGCACCGCCTGACACGCCGCCTTCATCGCGGACTCCAGCTTCTCCCCGCTCTTGACCTCGCTCTCGACCAGCTTCACCAGGCGATCCACTTCCTCCGTCGAGACCGGGCGACGGAACGCCCTCTCCGCCAGCTTCGTGAGTTTCTCTCGCGCCCCGCCCAGCTCAGCCGGCAGGTATTCACGCTGCGCGAAGGTCGGCCCTTCCTCGGCGATGGGCCCGGACCATTCCAGCCAGTCCACGATCAGAAAGGGATAGAGCGGCTCGCCCGCCTCGTCAGTGAGCTTCATCTGCCACGGGAGCCGTCCGTCCTTGGTGCTGAAGAAGGCCCGGTTTCCCGCGCGTCCGGAACGGGGGAGATTGGAAGGTCCCGGCGTTTCGTTGCTGAAGCGGACGTTGACGTTGCCCGCCGGCAGGTGCGTGGTGAACTCCACGATGATCGGCTTGTCCTCCGGAGCAATCACGTCCTGCTCATGCAACATCCGGTCAAGGTTGACGGCATAAACCGCCAGGTGCGGAGCCCGGCCGTTCTTCGGCTTCAGCCCGCTCAACTGCACCCGCATCCGGTAAAGCCCCGCCACGGGGATGTTCCCCGGACTGGCGCGGGTAAGATCATGGCCCGGCCACATCTCCACGCGCACCTTGTCGGCCAGTCCCTGCGCTTCCAGCTCCGCCTGGTTGCTCACACCGCGCAGATCAATGCCCCTCAGGCGCCTCCCCAGCTTCTTCGAGTCCGCCGCTTTCTTGCCCTTCTCGACCACCGCCTCTGGAAACGCCTCCGCCAGCACGGTGTCGGCGGCGGCGAGGTATTTCTCCACATGCGACGGCGATACCGACAGCACCGAGCCGATGCGTCCGAACCCGTTCCACGTGTCATCCTCGGACAGCCCGGTGGGGTCGGCGTAGTCGAACGTGACCCCGAGCAGATCGCGCACGGTATGGGCGTATTCCTCACGCGTGAGCTTGTGGAAGGAAACCCGTTCCCGCTTGGCGAGACGCGCGGCTTCGCCCTCCTTAAGCCGGACCGCCAGCCACTCCACCACTTTCGCCGCCTCGGCCGCCACCGGCTTGGGCTCCTTTTTCGGCGGCATTTCGCCGGAGCTGATGCGGTCCATCACCTCCACCCACTTCGCCGCGGAACCGCCCTTGATGAAGTCGCTGGAAAGGTTGTCCACGCGGAACTCGCCCTTGTGAACCTTCTCGTCGTGGCAGCGATTGCAATGCTGCTCCAAGAAGGGCTGCACCGCCTGGGTGAAATCCCCGGTGGCCGCCGCCGCTCCGCCGACCAGCGCGGCATTCGCGAGCGCCGCCAGCAGCCTCATCCATGGCTGACCAGCGATGCCCAGCCAGCCGCACGGTTTGCTGTTCGACGTGGAATACTTCCGAATCACGCGCCTACAGACGCAGTGGAGCCGAGGGTCTTCATTACGGGCGGCAGAGAAAAGCAGGCGGCTCCGGGAGATTGCCTCCCGGGGAACCCCTTGCTAGCCTGCCGCCCCAACGCCGCACCTCATGAACCAGCGCCTCTCAGTCTTGAAAACTTACAAGCTCTACGTCGGCGGCAAGTTCGTCCGCAGCGAAAGCGGGCGCTGCCTCGAAGCCCGGGGCCCGGATGGCGCGCATCTGGACAATTACTGCTGGGCCTCGCGCAAGGATTTTCGCGACGCCGTCGTGGCCGCACGGGCGGCGCAGGACGGCTGGGCCAAGGCCACCGCCTACAACCGGGGCCAGATCCTCTATCGCGCCGCTGAGATGCTGGAAAGCCGGCGGGAAAGCATGGCGGCGGAGGTTTCCCGCTCCCACGGCGTCACCCTCGAACAAGCCCGCACCGGCGTCGGCCGGGTGGTGGACCGCTTCGTGCATCACGCCGGCTGGACGGACAAATACCAGCAGGTCTTCGGCAGCGTGAACCCCGTGGCCTCGCCGCATTTTAACTTCACCACCCCGGAGCCGATGGGTGTGGTCGTGGTGCTCGCTCCCGACCTTCCGGTGCTGTTGCCCCTCGTGTCCCTGCTGCTGCCCGTGATTCTCAGTGGCAACACGGCCATTGTCCTGCCCTCCGAGCGCGCGCCACTGCCCGCGCTCTCCCTGGCTGAAATCCTAGCCACCAGCGATCTGCCCGGCGGCGTCGTGAACATCTTGGCCGGCAAACGCGCCGAACTGGTTCCCCACATCGCCTCACACATGGATGTGAACGCCATCGTGGACGGCGCGGGCGTGCCGGAAATCTCCGCCCAACTCCAGGCCGGCGTGGCCACCAACCTGAAGCGCTACCACCAGCGCACGCTGGCCGAGGCGGACTGGTTCACCGACGCGGCCCAAGACCCGTATTGGATTTTGGACACCGTCGAGATGAAGACGGCTTGGCACCCCATCGGGCTGTAACACACCCGTTGAACTCCACGTCTGAAACCTGCATTACATGAAGCCAAACTTCCTTCTCCCCCTGTTGTGCGCCGCCAGCCTCCACTCCCCGGCGCTCGCCGAGACCGTCAAGGATCGCGAGGGCGCGGTGCGCAAGGACAAGGCGGACCTGCAAAACGACAGCCGCTGGATCTACAACGACTGGCAAAAGGGCTTCGCCGAAGCCAAGCGCACCGGCAAGCCGCTGCTCGTCGTGCTGCGCTGCGTGCCCTGCATGTCCTGCATGGGCCTCGACGCCAGCGTCCTCACTTCCACGGACCTGACCCCGCTGCTCGA
>CAIPBN010000392.1 GCA_903863315.1 uncultured Verrucomicrobiota bacterium
CCAATCTTCTCCTGCCACATTAGCTCGCCGGTCTTCGCCTCCAGGCAGTTCGCCACGCCGGTGTCCGAGATCACGAGGAAGTAGTCGCCTTCGCTGATGGGCGAGGGCACGTAGCCGGCCATGCTGGATTTGTTGTGGTGCCAGGCGACCTGCGGGTGCTCCACCTTGGGCTGGTGATAGATACTGCCGAGGTCGCCGCTGCCGTTGTGACGCAGGCCAAGCAGGTGGTATTGCGGGAAACCGGCGGTCATGAAGAGCAGGTCGGCGCGTTCGTTGTAAACCAGCGAGGCGACGAACTGCTCGGTGGGGCCTTTGAAATACCAGTGCTGCTTGCCGGTGTCTGGGTCGTAGCTCGCGAGCGACTTGTCACCAGAGAGAACCATCTGCGTGCGGCCGGAGAGCTGGCGGATGAGCGGCGCGCAGTAGCTGCGGGTCTTGTTCGCGCGCGGCACTTTCCAGAGCGTCTTGCCGGTGTGCTTGTCCAGCCCGGCCAGGTAGCTCTCGCCATCGTGGTCACCGTTCACGATGACCTTGTCGTTGTGCAGGATGGGCGAGGTGCAGAAGCCGTGGACGCTCTTGAAGGTGCCAGGACGCACCAGCCATTGCTGCTTGCCGCTGAAGTCGTAGGCCGCCACGACCATCTCCTGCACGTCGAGGAACGCGACGTAGATGAGCTTGCCATCCGTGGCGGGCGTGCTGGAGGCGTGGCTGTTCTCGCGATGCTTCCGCTCGAAGGGCGATTTCACCACAGTCTGCTGCCAGAGGATCTTGCCGGTGTGGCGATCGAAGCAGAACAAATTCCGCCCCTCGGTTTCAGCCACGGCGCCCACCACGAACAGGCGATCGCCCCACACGATGGGCGAGGCGTGGCCGCCCGCCAGCGGCACCTTCCAGAGCACGTTCTCGGTGCCGCTCCACTGGGTGGGAATGTTCTTCTCAGCGCTCGTGCCGTCACCGCGCGGGCCGCGCCAGGCGGGCCAATTCTCCGCCCAGGCAGGCAGGACGCAGAGCAACGCAACGGGCAGGGTAAACAAAAGTTTCATGTGCGAGAGATGGACGGGCGGACGCGCGGGGGATTCAGGCTGGCCCGCCGGCGGGGAGCTTGCTTCAATCCACTCATGACACGCCGCATCTCCTCCCGCCGCTCGTTTCTTCACACCGTGCTCGCGAGTTCAGCCGCCCCGCTGCTCCTGCCCTCCTCCGTGTGGGCGGCGGCGAAGTCCGGTTCCGGTCCGAATGGCCGCGTGAACGTCGGCCTTATCGGCATGGGCATGATGAACCGCGGCCATCTCGGCGGCTTCCTGAACCTGCCGGACGTGCAGCTCGTCGCCGTCTGCGACGTGCATCAAGGCCGGCTCGACGACGCCGTCGAACGCGTCCACAAGGGCTACGCCAAGGACAAGGAATCCGGCGCTTACAAGGGCTGCGCTGCCTTCGGTGACTTCCGCGAACTGCTCGCCCGGAAGGACATTGACGCCGTCTGCATCGGCACGCCGGACCACTGGCATGCGATTCCCGCCATCCTCGCCGCGCGGGCGAAGAAGGACGTTTATTGTGAGAAGCCCTTGTCGCTCACCATTGCCGAAGGCCGCGCGATGGTGAACGCGGCGCGGGAAAACAACATCGTCTTCCAGACGGGCAGCCAGCAGCGCACCGAGTTCAAAGGCTACTTCCGTCAGGCCGTGGAATACATCCGCAGCGGGCGCATCGGGAAGGTGAAGACGGTCCGCGTGGGCGTCGGCGGCCCCGCCAAGCCGTGCGACCTGCCCGCCGAACCGTCGCCGGCCGGCACAAACTGGGACTTGTGGAACGGCCCGTCACCGGAACGCGCCTTCAACCAAGTCCTCTGCCCGCTGGACATCCACAAGCACTTCCCGGCGTGGCGCAACTACCGGGAATATGCCTGCGGCGGCCTCGCGGACATGGGCGCGCACCACTTCGACATCGCGCAGTGGGCGCTGGGCATGGATGACTTCTGCCCGGTGGAAATCCACCCGCCCGCCAGCGGCGACAGCGGCCTACGCTTCGTGTATGCGAACGGCGTCGAGATGTTCCACGGCGGCCCGAGCGGCGCGACCTTCGAGGGCGAGCTGGGCACGATTTACGTGGACCGCAAGGGCATCGAGTCCACGCCCAAGTCCATCCTCGAAACTCCGCTCGGCGAAAAAGACTTCAAGCTCCCGGCCATCGCCGCGAGCCACAAGCAGAACTGGGTGGACTGCATCAAGTCGCGGGCGAAGCCCGTGGCCGACGTGGCCATCGGCGCGCGCACCGCGCAGGTCTGCCAGCTTGGCAACATCGGCTACTGGCTGCGCCGCCCGCTCAAGTGGAACCCGGCGAAGGAGGAGTTCATTAACGACGCCGAGGCCAACAAGCTTCGCAGCCGCGAGAACCGCGCGCCGTGGAACAAGGTCTGAAGTTCAGAAATGGACAACGAACCTTCCAAAAACCGCACCTTCGGCTGGCCGTTCAAGATAATCGTCAGCGGCATCGTGTTAGTCTGGGCCAGCATCGCGGTGCCGAACTACCGTGGAGGACGAGCCACGCCGGCCTACAACTCCTGTCAGGTTCAGCTCCGGCAGATGAACGACGCGCTCCGAAACTGGGCTGCGAAAAACCGGAAACAGCCGAGGGACACCTACTCGCTGGATGACCCGACGATTCTTGCCTACTTGAAAGGCTCCGCCCTGCCGTTCTGTCCGGGCGGCGGACATTACTCGCCCGGCAAGAATCTGGCCGACAAGCCCAAGTGCTCCATCCCCGGCCACACGCTTTGATTCACTGCCTTACTTGGCGTCACCACACACCGGGCAGTCCGCTCGCCGAGCGAGTTTCAGGCGGCGAAATTCCATCGTCCCCAAGTCCATCACCAAGCGCATGCCGGCCAGCGGTTCGCCCAGGCCGGTGAGCAGCTTCACCACCTCCACCGCGCCCAGGCCACCAGCCACCCCACTCACCGCGCCAAGCACGGGGAACTGTCGCTTCCAGTCCGGTGGAATCTCCGGCACGAGACATTGCAGGCAGCCAGTGCGGTCCGGGAGG
Source organism: uncultured Verrucomicrobiota bacterium (assembly GCA_903863315.1). Classification (GTDB taxonomy): domain Bacteria; phylum Verrucomicrobiota; class Verrucomicrobiia; order Limisphaerales; family SXTU01; genus SXTU01. The sequence continues at coordinate 3,043 of CAIPBN010000392.1, forward strand.
AAGGTCGTGACGTGCGCCTCGAAGGCATAGACGGCGCACTCAACCATGGGCTTGTGCGCGGCGACGGCGGCGCGGTTCAAGGCCAGGCGTTCCTCGAAGAGCGGCGCAGCATCCACCACCACGTCGGCCTGGGCGACCAGCGCGGCGGCGTTGGCGTCCGAGACATTCTCCTCCACGGCGGTGACTTCGAGGCGGGGATTCAGCTCCCGCAGGCGTTGCACGATGTGCTCCATGCGCGGCAGCCCCAGCCGGGCGTGCGTCTGGAGCAGTTGGCGGTTGAGATCGCCCGGCAGGACCTTGCCCGCATGCGCCAGCACGAGGCGGCCGACGCCGGCGGCGGCGAGCTGGTAGGCCACATTGCCACCCAGACCGCCCACGCGGGAGATCAGCACCGAGGCACCCTTGAGCTTCCGTTGCGCCGCCTCGCCGAAGCCGGGCAGCCACATCTGCCACTCGTAGATGGCGCGTTCTTCGGCAGTGAGTTCTGGCAGGTTCACGGGAGGAGTTTGAAAGGCCGGACAGACCGCCGCAAGCCAGCCTTGCACCGGGGAAACAATCTGCTATGGATTACAGCCAACAACTCCCTCCGTCATGGACACGACATGCGCCATCCAGAACCGATCCGCCCGGGCCGCGTTCACGCTCATTGAACTGCTGGTGGTCATCGCCATCATCGCGATCCTGGCCGGAATGCTCCTGCCCGCGCTGGCCAAGGCCAAGCTGAAGGGCAAGCAGGCCGTCTGCACCAGCAACGTCAAGCAGCTCGGCATTGCGTTCCGAGTTTACACGGATGACCACAGCGGCTACTTCCCGGTGCATTCGCGGTGGGGAAACATCGGCGGGGATCTGGGCCGGCATCCCAGTGATTTGGAGGGCGGCTTGACCCCGGCAGCCAACCGTATTCTCAATGCCTACGTCGGCAAGGTGGAGGCCTTCCGTTGCCCTTCCGACAATGGTGACGCGCGCTGGAATACGGCCACCCCGCAGGTGGATGACTGCTATTGGGCCTGGGGCAACAGCTATTCGGACCAATGGCAGACCCGGATGCAGATTCAGCGCGTCACCGGACAGGACATGGCCGGAAACCGTCCGATGAGCGAAACCGAATTGTCGCGGGGCCCCTCCACCAAATTCCTGATGAGCGACTGGATCTGGCACAAGGACCGGGCGGTGCTGGTGAAGAAAAACCAGTGGCACAACTACACGGCCGAGAAACGCACCATGACGATCTTTGGGGACGGCCACGCGGAGTTCTTCAAGTTCCCTCCCGCCTGGTTTGCCTGGACTGATGCCGCGAACCCGCCGGACCCGGCCAACGGCTTCTGGTGAACACCCCCGCCCCTCCATTCTTTTCACCGCCCATGCCACGCCACTTGAACCCCCGCTGGCGCGCGGGAGCCTTCACCCTCATCGAATTGCTCGTGGTCATCGCCATAATCGCGATCCTGGCCGGAATGCTCCTGCCCGCGCTGGCCAAGGCCAAGAACAAGGCCAAGCAGTTGCAGTGCATCAACAACACGAAACAGATCGGACTGGCGTTCAAAGTGTATGTGGGCGATGCCGACGACAAATATCCCGTCCACACGCATTGGATCGACTTTGGTGGCGCCACGGGCACCTCTGCCCCGCCGAATCCGCCCGGCAACATTGCGGCGGCGAACCGGCCGCTGAATGCCTACGTCGGCGACACGAAAAGTTTCCACTGCCCATCGGACGCAGGCGACGCGGTCTGGAACATGAAAAACACCTTCGAGGCCTACGGAACCAGCTACTCGGTGCAGTGGAACAGCGACCGTTACCAGACGCTGCATGTCACCGGCAACGCGGTCAACAACACCAGCCGTGATGCCAACTTCGCCGCGTCCCCGGTCACGAAGCTGATTTTCGGCGACTGGATTTGGCACAAGGATCGGAACACGCTCCTGGTGAACCGGGAATGGCACAACTATCGGGGCGAGCGGCGCGTTCCCCTGTTTTTTGCCGACGGGCATTCCGAGTTCTTCAAGTTCCCTCCCCTCTACGACACTCTGGGCACCGCCTCGCCATTGCCACCTGATCCCGCCAACGGTTGGTGGTGAAGAGGCGGTTCAGCCGCCGCCGACCTTCGTTTGGGCCGCAGTCACCTGGCCGGCTTCCATGCGGAACATCACATCGGCCAGTTGTTCCGCCTCCCGCCGGCTATGCGTGATGTGCAGGGCCGTCAGGCTGAACTCCCGTTGCACCCGCTTGAGCAAGGCGGCCAGTTCGTCCCGCAGCTCCTCGTCCAGCGCGGAAAGCGGTTCATCCAGCAGCAGCACGCTGGGCTTCGCCGCCAAAGCGCGGCCCAGCGCCACGCGTTGACGCTCGCCGCCGGAGAGATTTTGCGGCAGGCGATCCAGCAGGTGCGCCACGCCCAGTTGTCCGCTGAGCTCCTGCACCCGGGTGGTGATTGTCTCGGCCGACCAATGACGAATTTTCAGCGCGAAGCCGATTTGCTCGCGCACGGTCATGGTTGGGAACATCGCGCCATCCTGCGGCACATAGCCGATGCCGCGCTCACCGGGCGGCAGCGCAGTCACGTCGCAGTCACCAATGAAAACGCGTCCGTCGGCAGGCCGGCGCAGCCCGCAGAGAATTTCCAGCAAGGTCGTTTTGCCACAACCCGTCTTGCCCATCAGCACCGCGTAGTTCCCGGCGGGGACGGAGAAGGAGACTCCGTTCAGCCGGAATGTGCCCGCGCTCCACGCTACGTGCTCGAAGGAAATTCCCGCTGACTGCTGGCCGCTGTTGGCTGGCTGCTCGCTCACACTTCCTCCCCCAGCCATTTCACCGCCGCGAGCACGCCCATCGCGCACAACACCATGAGCAGGCTCACGGCCACCGCCGCTTCCAAGTTGCCGACGCTGAGTTCGAGCCAGACGGTCGTGGGCAGCACCTCGGTCTTCATCCGCGTCGCGCCCGCGAAGACCAGGATCGGACCAAACTCACCGAGGCTGCGCGCCCACGCCACGCTGGCAGCGGCGAACATCCCGCGCTTCGCCGCCGGCAACGTGACCAGCCAGACAGCCTGCGCCCGCGTGCAGCCCAGCGTCATGGCCACGTCCTCCGGGCGGGCGGACAACTGATCGAATGTCTGGCGCATGGTCCGCACGGCGAAGGCCGCGCCGATGGTGAACTGCGCCAGCACGACGCCGAAGACGGTGTAGGTGAACGGCACGGTGGTCCGCTCGATGAACTGGCCCAAGGCGGTCTGGAAAAAAATCAACAAGCACAGCCCCATCACCATCGGCGGCAGCACGATCGGGATGTCCAGCGCGGCCTCGATCCAGTGCTTGCCCGGGAAGCGGGCCCGTGCCAGCAGGTAGCCCACCGGCACCGCCAGCAGCAGCGAGAGGAGGGCCGTGACCGTGCAGGTGAGGAGGCTCAGCATGATGGAGTGCTGGATTTCCCGCTTCTCCAGCGCCTTAAGGAGCTCTTCCGGCGTGGTGTAAGTGGCCGTGGCCACGAGCAGGGCCAGGAGGAAGAACAGATAAAGCCCGGCGACGGCGGCCAGCGAAAGCCAGAACGGGGATGGGCGCTGGGGCGGCGATGGCATGGCGCGCTGAAGCTCAAAGTTCACCTGCCAAAGCTCAAGCGAAAACAGGGAGCGGTGCGTATGAACGAATTGAGCGCATCTCGATCTTGACCCGGAGCGCGGCTTTCCAAGCCGCAGCGCGCCACCTTGGCCAAAATGGCTGCGGGACAGGAGTGTCCCGCA
>CAIPBN010000393.1 GCA_903863315.1 uncultured Verrucomicrobiota bacterium
CGTCCGCCGCGTTTGCCGACGGCATGAACGCTGCCAGCAGTCGCAGTCCGAGAACGAGGGCTGAGAACTGGCGGAAGAAGCCAACCAAGGTGTGGTTCATCATATCACCCATTCGCGAGGCTTCGATACCGGCACTCAAGCCCGTAGTTCAGCCAGCGTGCCATTGCTGTCGGCGAACCGGTTGATGTCCAGTCCCATCGCCTGGCCCATGGTGAGGAGCAGATTGCTCATGACCGCCTTCTGGTTCACGGGGCTGAAGCACAGGCGATAATGCTCGCGCGGGTTGGTGAGCTGGTAGTCGGCCAGCCCGCCGGCGCGGTTGAAGTCCAGATGGCGGCCGTGCTTGAGGCCGAGCTTCGCGCCGCCTGCGAGCACGAGCGGGAGGTTGGCGTTGCCGTGGCTGTGGCCGTAGCTCATGCCGCTGCCGAAGAGCGTCATCGTGGTGTCGAGGAGCGGGCCGTGGGTGTCGGACGTTTCCGCGAGGCGGTCGAGCAGGTAGGCGAACTGCTGGACGTTGAAGGTGTCGCTCGCCGTGAGTTCCTCCAGGCGCTTCACGTTGCCGTTGTGATGCGAGAGCGAGTGGCGGTCCTGCTTGATTTGGATTTCCGGGATGGGCAAGCCTTGGCCCTCGCTGCCGGAGCTGAAGGTCGCCACGCGCGTCATATCCGTCTGGAAGGCCAGCACGATGAGGTCATACATCGTCCGGAAATACTCGCCCACCAACTGCTGCGAGACCGCGCGGTCCACGCGGGCGCGGGCGGCGGCGTCCACCTTGGGCAGCGGGGTGTCCAGCCACTTGGAGCTGCGCTCGGTGCGGATTTCCACTTCGCGCACGGAGGTCAGGTATTGCTCCAGCCGGCCCCGGTCCGCCTGGCCGAGCTGGGAATCCAGCTTCTTCGCGTCGTCGAGCACGAGGTCGAGGATGCTGCCCTTGCGGTCGAGATTCCGGCGCTGCGTGTTCAGGCCACCTGCGGGTGCCTCGAACATGCGCTTGAAGACCACGCTGGGCGTCCGCTCGGACGGGAGGCGGATGCCGTCGGCCGTCCACGCCAGCGTGTCGCCATCGCTGCTGAGTTCGAGCGACGTGTAGCGCGTGACCTCGGCGGTCTTCTGCGCCATGAGCTGGTCCATCGAGATGGTGTTGCGATCCGTCGCGCCGACCTTGCCGCCGGTGAGCCAGATTTTCTGGCAGTTGTGATGATGACCCAGCCCGTGCGGGTGATAGAGGCCGCTGATGGGCGTGATGTTCGCGCGGTGCTTCGCCAGCGGTGAGAGGATTTTGGAGAATGTGTAGTTGGCACCGGCCTCGCGAATCTGGAAGTCCAGCGTGTTGACGCCGTTGGGCAGGTAGATGAACACACTGCGCCGGGGGCTGGCCTGCGCCACCTCGGCAAACGCCCGCATCGGGCGCATGCAATCGAGGAATGGCAACGCCACCGTGGCGCCAAGCCCCCGCAGGACATGGCGGCGGTTCAGTTCCCAGCGGCGTGCGGCGATGTTGCTCATGCAATCCCGACGGTGCGACTGGAGGGAAATTCGCCGGGAATGGCGCGTAGAAATTTTTCTCGCCGGGCAGGGTTCCGCGCGCTTGCCGGGGATCTCACGGTCTTGCGTTCTCGCCGGGCCGGCCGCTTCCGTGAGGACACGTTCTTCATGGGGTTGCATCGACTCAGAACAGTGTCTTGCGCCGAGAAGAATGGTATTGCTGTCTTGAACCGCTACCATTCGGCCACGCACTCATGAAATGGCTGTTTATACTGCTGACTTTGGGGGCTCTCCTCCTGACGAGCCTCTCCCCGGTGCGCGCGGCAGTTGAAGTGAATGGCAACTGGCCCTCCTTTCGGGGTCCCGGCGCAGCCGGTGTGTTGGACGGCTTGGAGTTGCCGGAACGGTGGGATGCGGAGACACGTCAAGGCATCCGCTTCAAAGTCGAAATTCCCGGTCTGGCTCATTCCAGCCCTGTGATCTGGGGGGATCGGCTGTTCATCACCACCGCTGTGAGCAGCGAGCAGGATGCCTCGTTCAAGCCCGGGCTTTACGGCTCCGGGGAAGCCTCCCGCGACCGTTCGGTGCATGCGTGGCAGATCCTGTGCGTGGACAAGCGGAGCGGCAAACTCCTGTGGAACAAGACCGCGACCCAAGGCAGCCCCAAGGACAAACGGCACATCAAGTCCACCTACGCCAATTCAACGCCGGCCACCGATGGCGAGCATGTGGTGGCGCTGTTTGGCTCCGAAGGATTGTTTTGTTACGGCGTCGCCGGGGAGCTGCTCTGGAAGAAGGATCTCGGCCGCATGGATGTCGGGGCGTATGACCTGCCAAGCTACGAATGGGGCAGCGCCAGCTCACCCATCATTCATGAGGGAAAGGTCATCGTTCAATGCGACCAGCAAAAAGGTTCCTTCCTGATCGCGGTGGATGTGAAAACGGGCAAGACGGTCTGGGTGACCCCGCGGGACGAGTTGCCATCATGGGGAACGCCCACTGTGTATCCCGGGAAGACCCGGGCGGAACTGGTCACCAATGGTTCCAATTTCATCCGGGGCTATGATCCTGCGACTGGCGCGGAGCTCTGGCGGCTGGGCGGCAG
>CAIPBN010000394.1 GCA_903863315.1 uncultured Verrucomicrobiota bacterium
TGCCACCCCGGCGGGGCTTTTGTGCTTCTGGGGCGGAATACCGGAAGTCCGGGGGGCGGTATAGGGGCCTCGGGGCTGCCCTATACTCCACCTAGCCCCGTGGCGAGTTCCTGGGCAGCAGGTCACTCTAGCATCCGCTCATGCAGCAAGGAACGGACCATGGCCTATCTCGCTCGGTCTTCTAGCGTTGCAACTCAGCTCTCCACGCCTCCACAATCATGACCATGGCGAGCGTGTCGAGTTCGCAATACCGCAACAACGCGTCTTTTATTTCTCTACGAGTAATCTCGTCTAGACGTTCATATTGGAGACGAGAGAATGCCGCGGCAGCTGCACCACCTTCGGCGATTTCGACGTCATCCACCTCATCATCATCAACGTCCTCACCCAGCATTCTCTTCGACGCATCCTTTAGCAGGTCGTATGGGGCAACCACGACACCGTTTTCTGATCGCCACCACACAAAATCCTTGTAATTCTTGCTTGGGATGCCATTCGTCGCACCATAAACCGGTCGGCAGTATTTCTCGCGCAAGAATTTAGAGGTTTTCATAACGGCTGGCAGTACTTTGTTGATTTCCACTGAATTCTGAGCCGGGTTTTTCATTGAATTTTGAGCCACCCCTTTTCAATGTTTATTATGACTCAAGTTGTGGATATCTTTCTGGTCCGGGGTTCCTTCCTGGTTTGAGTTGAGCTGTTCTTGAAGCGGTAACTCTCGTTCCCGGTTTCAAGGATGTGGCAGTGGTGGGTTAGCCGGTCGAGCAGCGCCGTTGTCATCTTCGGGTCACCAAATACGCTGGCCCATTCGGCGAAGTTCAGGTTGGTCGTAATCACCAGGCTGGTCCGCTCGTAGAGCTTGCTGATCAGATGGAACAGCAAGGCGCCTCCCGCCTGGCTGAACGGCAGATAGCCCAGCTCGTCCAGAACCACCAGATCAGCATGCATCAACCGCATCGCGATATGGCCTTGGCGACCACAGGCTTGCTCCTGCTCCAACGCATTGACCAGTTCGATAGTCGGGAAGAAGCGAACTCGCTGGCGGTGATGTCCAATCGCCTGCACACCCAGCGCTGTGGCAAGGTGTGTCTTGCCCGTTCCCGGCCCACCCACCAGCACGATGTTGTAGGCCTGCTCAAGGAACTCACAACGGTGCAACTGACGCACCAGCGCTTCGTTGACCGGACTCTGGCTGAAGTCGAATCCGGCCAGATCCCGGTAAGTCGGGAACCGGGCGGCCTTCATCTGGTAGGCCACCGATCGGACCTCGCGCTCAGCCATCTCCGCTTTGAGCAGATCGCCCAGCACATTCTGCGCAGCTTGATAGGCCGGTGCGCCTTGCTGGGCCAACTCGTCTACTGCCTGTGCCATTCCAAAGAGCTTGAGTGACTTCAGGCTCGTGACCATCGCTTCATGCTGCATATCGATTTCCTCTCAATTGGTCGTAACGACTCACGTTCGCCTCCGGTTCCACGGCAAGCTTGAGCGCCTGCGGGGCGTCGACGGGCGCCGGTGGCGCCATTTCCACCAAACGGCCCAGCAGGTTCAGCACGTGCTGCTTGGATGGCGCCCCTGATTCGAGCGCCAGCTCCACTGCCGCCAGTACCGCCTGCTCATCGTGATGCAGCACCAGTCCCAGGATCTCAACCATCTCCCGATCACCGCCGGCCCGCTTGGTCAGAATCGCCTGCAACCGCCGAAACCCCTCGGGCAATTCCACGAAGGGCGCGCCGTTGCGTAGCGCCCCGGGCTTGCGCTGCAGCACACTCAGGTAGTGCCGCCAGTCGTAGACGGTTCGCCCCGCCTGGTGGCTGCGCTCGATGATCCTCACATGCTCGGCGATGATCTGGCCTTCGGCGGCTACCACCAGCCGGTCGGAGTAGACCCGCACACTGACCGGACGATTGGCATAGGACGCCGGCACGCTGTAGCGATTGCGTTCGACATGGACGAGGCAGGTCGGGGACACCCGCTTGGCGTGCTCAACGAACCCATCAAAGGGCCGCGGTAGCGGCATCAGGTGCGCGCGCTCCTCTTCCCAGACTTCGGCAATGGTTCTGCCCGGCTGCTCCGGATGCTGGAGCTCAGACCAGATCGCCACGCAACGCGCCTGTAGCCATGCGTTGAGCGCACCCAGAGTCTCGAACGCCGGCACCGTATGCCACATCCGGTGCCGCGAATCGCGCACGTTCTTCTCGATCTGCCCCTTCTCCCAGCCCGAGGCCGGGTTGCAGAACTCGGCCTCAAACAGGTAGTGGCTCACCATCGCGGCAAACCGCACGTTCACCTCCCTTGCCTTGCCCGATCCAATCCGGTCTACCGCGGTTTTCATATTGTCGTAGATGCCGCGGCGTGGCACGCCACCGAACACCGCAAAGGCCCGGTTGTGCGCATCAAACAGCATCTCGTGGGTTTGCAACGGGTAGGCCACCAGCACAAACGCACGACTGTGGCTCAACTTGAATTGTGCGACCTGCAACTTGGTGCGCACCCGACCAATCACCGCCCAGTCCTCGCTCCAGTCAAACTGGAAGGCCTCGCCCGGACCGAACAGCAGCGGCACAAACGTGCCACGGCCCACCGTCTGTGAGGCTTCCTGCTGCGCCTGGCGCCAGCGCCGGGCAAACGCCGCCACCCGGCCATAGGATCCGGTAAACCCCAACTGCACCAGGTCCGCATGGATTTGCTTGAGGCTGCGCCGTTGCTTGCGCCCCTTGCTCGCCTCCGTCTTGAGCCAGCCCACCAGCTTGGCTGCATACGCATCCAGCTTGCTCGGGTTGCGTCGCTTCGGATAGCGCGGCTCTACAACCGCATTGGAGAGATACTTCTTGATGGTGTTGCGCGACAGCCCCGTGCGCCGCCCGATTTCCCGGATCGATACCCCGTCCCGGAAATGCCATCGCCTTATCGAACTCAATATCGCCACGTTGATCACTCCTGCAACCCCTGCTCATGTTTTGAGCAGAGTAGTGTCCATGCGTGGCTCAAATTTCAGTGGAAACTAACCCCGAAAGTGGCTCAGTTTTGGGTGGAAATCAACA
>CAIPBN010000395.1 GCA_903863315.1 uncultured Verrucomicrobiota bacterium
CGTGTCGCGCTTGGCGTCGAGCGGCGAGACGTTCGAGCGCGCGTGCCACGGGTAGAGATACTGGCCGTTCCAGACGGTGAGCACATGCTCGTCGTCCTTGAAGTCCAGCGTGTCGCTGCCGGGGCGCTTGATGTGGCGCAGAAACGTTGCCACCGGCACGGGCGCGGCGAGCTTGCGCTTGCTGAACGGGCATTCGAGCGGCAGGCCCTGCGCGACGATGAACCAGTTGTGCCCGTCGGGGCTGGGGTGAACGAGGTCGAGTGTCTTCTGCAAACCCTTCTCCCACTCGCTCGCGCTCGCGCGCAGGTGCGGCGCGTGCAGGCCAGTGACAAACGTCTTGATGAACAGCTTCTCCAGATACGGGCCGAGCCGCGACACGGGAATCTCCGGCGCGGGCTTCAGCCGGTTGCTCGGGTCGTTCGGATGCTCCACGTAAAGCGCCTGCGCGCCCATGCTCAACAGGTCGTCTTCCTCCGGCGACCGCGTGCTGCGCACCTTCGGGCCCGCCAGCGGATGCCGCAGCAGCAGCGTCTCGTAAATCAGCACCGCGAGCGCATGCAGGTCCGTCTCGATGCTCGGCTGCTTCTTCCCGGCGACGACTTCCGGCGCGATGTAACCCGGCGTGCCCATTACGGTCGGCGGCGCGAGGCCGGGCACCACGAGTGAATCGCAATCAATCACGCTCGCGTCGCCGTGCTTCGGGTCGATGAGCACGTTGTTGTGTGAGAGGTCCGAGTGCGCGAGGCCGGCGAAGTGCAGGCGGCGCACGGCGCTGGCCATCACGGAGCAGCACTGCAAGTAGCGCAGCAGGTTGCCGCGCTCTTCCTCGGGCACGAGCTTGCGCGACTTTACGCCGGTGAACCAACGACCCTTCTTCTCGCGCGTGTTGCCGGTGCGGTCCTTGAAGAAGAAGTTGCTGCGATACGCCGGCACCACGACGCCGAGCACGGGGCAGAAGAGGTTGTGCCGCTTGATGAAGTCGGCGGGCAGGTTCGGGTCGCTGTCGATGATGCCGACGGGCCAGCAGAAGTGCTTGCGCCAGTAGTCCGCCTGCGCGCCGCCGATGGTCGGGTTGTAGGGGCCGAGGATTTTCTCCAGGCGACGCCGACGCTCGCCGGGGTCGTTGACGTGCCCGAAGAAGAACGCGACGACGTGCTGCTTGTCCTTGGTGAAGAAGACGATTTTCTCGCCGCCGGACGCGAGCGGCTCGCTGTCGAACTCCACAGTGCTGCCATCCGTGAGCTTGGCGCGGAGGAAGGTCTGATACAGCTTCGCCGGCAGCGGCGGCGGCGGGGGCGAAGGGACTTTGGGTTTGGAAAGAAGAGCCACGGGTCAGCGGGAGAAGGAATTCTTAGCCACGGATTGAACACGGATTAAACACGGATTGGGGAACGAACTCCGAACAAGCGCGGCAAGCTCGTCAGCTCTTCGTTTGCTTGTCTTTTCCGTGTTTAAGCCGTGTTTCATCCGTGGCTAAAAAGAAATTGTCTGCGGCAGCCGGTGCAGCACGGCGACCGTCCGGTCATCGTTCTCGCCGCGCTTCTCGAACTCCAGCCATTGCGCCAAGCCCCAGGCCGCCGACTCTTGCAGGAGCGGCGCGGGCTGCGGCAGTTGCGCTTTGAAATCCGGCAGCGGCGTGGTCACGCCCGTGTAAAACTGCCGGAAGATGGCCCCCGCCTGCTTCTCCAAGGGATAAAACGGGTCCTCGATGCCATCGCTGCACAGGAGCACGCATTCCAGCGCGGCGACGTCGGTGGTGATGTCCACCGCCTTCGCCTTCACCCGCGCGCAATCGTCGGGGACGAAGCAACTGACCTCGCCGCTGTGCGTGCCGCTGTCGCTCGCGCCGAGGCGGGCGGTGGAAAGGTCCTTGCGCAGCAGGCAAATCGCGCCGTCGCCGATTTGGTTCGTGAGGAGGAGTTCGTGTTGTTCGCCGCGGTAGTGCAGCGCGGTCAGGAGCGTGCAGCGGAAATCCTTGGGGGAGCCGCCGGACTTCTTGGCGAGGTCGAGGAGCGCATCGGTGGCGGCGAGCACAGCCTCGGTGACGCGGGCGGAGAGGAAGTCTTTCAACTTCGTCGCGTCGGCGGCGATGGCGGGGTCCACCTTCTCGGTGGCGGCGAGCAACATCTCCACCACGCGATGCGCGGCGATGTGGCTGCCGATGCGGCTGTGCTGGCAACTGCCCGCGCCGTCGGAGACGCAGAGCACGGTCGCGCGGTCATGGGCATCGAAGGCGAGGGCGTCCTCGCGGTGGGTGCCGCCGTTGGCGTGCATGCGTCCGCGACGCGAGGCGCCGGCCGCGCGCCAGCCGGGGAGGACGCGCTCGAAGGCAACGGCGTCGGCCGCGGCGACCTTGCGCAGTTCCGGTGCTTGCGCGGCGATGGCGGACGGGCACCACGGTTCCTTGGCCGGAAGGTTTTTCCAAGTGGCGGGCTTTGGGGGAGTGGGGGGGGCGGGGACCGATGGCGTCTTGGACTGCGGCGGGAAGCGGAGCGCCACGCCGCTTTCACCTCCCGCGGAGCGGTCAAGAGTGACCGCCGGTTCCGCTCTGCGGGGAGCCAAAGCGGTGTCGCCGCTGCGCTCTGCCACCGCAGTCCCAAGACGTGCGTCGTCCTTCGGAGGCGGTTCGGCCTTGCTCAAATCGGTGGCGGATGGGGCGGTTTTAACCTTGTCCGCCGGGGCGGAGGCCACGGCGCTCGCCGGGACGGTCACGGCGATGGTGGGGGCCTGAAGTTTGACCTCCTCGCGGGGGATGAACACGGTGGCCCCGGAGTCGGCGATGTTGGGCGGGAGCTTGGCGGGGCGGTCGGGGGCTTGGGAAGCGGCTGCGAAGTGGATTTCCGGTCGCGCGCGATGGCTTTCCGGTGCTGGAGCGGCATCGGAAGATGTTTTAGAAACGATTTCTGTCGGTTGGGATATGGCTTCCGCTGCTACCGAAGTGATTTCCGGTGCTTTGAAATGGATTTCACCTGTTGCTGAGGTGATTTCC
>CAIPBN010000396.1 GCA_903863315.1 uncultured Verrucomicrobiota bacterium
GACGTTGGTCAGGACTTGGTCGCCTTGGTTCATCGCAGTGATGATGTAAGTCACTTCCTTGCCGACCAGCACGGGATCCTCCACGTCAATCACCTCGACCACCATGGCGAACACGCCGATGAACTTGGTCTCGCAATTGTTCGTGAGCGAGGTGGCGGCACCACGGGCCGTGGAGGCGAAGACCTTCACACCCGCCTGTGAGGACATGAGTTCAGCGCAGACTTCGCGACTGGCGTTGGTGCCCAGCGTGCCGATGTCCCAGACAATCCGGTCCTCAAGGGTCATGCCTCCGCCCGTGGCCCCGACCACCTTCACGCCCGGCGGCAGGGCCAGTGAGAGGGTCAGGCCGGATTCAGGACCGGTGCCGGTGTTGTGCAGCGTCAGGCAGACCTTGGCGGCCCGGCCGGTGAACTCGCGCGGTGGCGCATTGCATTGCAGCACGAGCTTGGGCTCGGGGATGACATCCGGCCCAAGATCGTAGAGGAAGAAATTGCTGCAGGCCTTGGGCGTCACACAGCGATAGCGCTGCCCGTTGGAGGTGAACAGGAAGGCGTAGGCCGGGGCCGGCTCCTTGCCAGCCCAAAGGACGTCGCGCAGACAAATGGCCCGGCCACCCTCGCGCGAGGACATGAAGGGCATGCGTTCACCCACGGGAATCTGCCACTCGATCACTTCGCCGGTGAGGGCGGCCCGGCGCATGTCCTCGATCCTGCCCTTCCAACCCCACTGGTTGAGCACGGCGGCGAAGTCCGGCTGCAACTTCTCATCACGGAAACGGGAGCGCAGATCCTCGACGGTGAAAAGCGGCGGAGCGAAGCGGGTGGCGGGATTGCCCAACCGGGTGGCCCGGTGCTGCTGGGCCTGCGCCGGCGAACCGCACAGCAGATGCAAACTGAGGCCGACCGCGAGGAGGATGAACTTGGTGAGCTTCACAAGCACAGGCTTCCCAAAACTCCCGGCTGAGACCAGCCAATAATGAGGAACCGATGCGCGTCATTGACAGACAGGACACCTTTGTAGTCCCGTAGCAGGCACAACTCACGACCACGACCCAATCCATCATGAAAAAACTGTTCCTTCCCTCTCTCGTCCTAGCCGCCCTGCTGGGCAACCTGAGCGCCGCCGATTACAAGGTCGTGCCCGACTGGCTGAAGCTGCCGGAGGGCCGGCCGCAACTCGGCAACCAGCACGGCGACATCGCCATCAGCTCCAAGGGCGAAGCCTACGTCAGCGTGATGGACCCCAAGGCTGGCGTGCAGGTTTACAGCGCGGATGGCAAGTGGCTGCGCAATGTGGAGAATGCTCCGAGCGACTTCCACGGCTTCGTCATCAAGAAGCAGGACGACGGCGAGTTCATCTACGGTCCGCGCCTGGGCGGCGGGAACATCCTCAAGCTCACCTTGGAGGGCAAAGAAGTGCTAAACATCCCGTCCACGGCGATCCCCGAGGACTTCAAGGTGAAGAGCAAGGAAGGCAAGTCGCGGGTCGCGATGACCGGCATGGATGTGGCCCCCAATGGCGACTGGTTTGTCACCGACGGCTACGCCAGCAGCTACGTCCACCGCTTCGACAAGTCGGGCAAGTATCTGAAATCCTTCGGCGGCAAAAAGGCTCCCTACAATTTCACCACGCTGCACAAGATCGCCGTGGACACCCGCTTCTCCCCCGTCCGCATCATCGCGTGCGACCGGGAGGCGATGCGCGTGGTGCACATGTCGGTTGATGGAGACTTCCTCGGAGTGGTCGCCAAGGACCTGCTCGCCCCCGCCGCCATCACGGTGCAAGGCGACTACGCCCTGGTCGGGGAAATCCGTGGCGCCGTCAGCGTCCTCGACAAGGAAGGCAAGCTTGTCGCCCGCCTCGGTCTGAACGAAACCAAGGGCGAGACCGGCAACAACAGCCTCGAACCCGCGAAGTGGCGGCCCGGCTTCGTGACCGCGCCGCATGGCGTGGCTTTCAATGCCGCCGGCGACATCTTTGTCTCGGAATACAACAAGTTCGGGCGCGTTCACCGCTTCAACAAACTGTAAGCCATCTTGATCCGCCTCCGCCTGTGAAACTCCTGCCACTGCTGCTCACCTCGGGGCTGCTTGCGGTCAGCCTGCCGTGCTCTCCCCTGCCCCGCGCCCATGCGGCCGACGCCCCGTTGACCGAGGCGGAAAAAAAGGCGGGCTGGCGGCTGCTCTTCGACGGCAAGTCACTCACGGGCTGGCGCGCGTTCAAGAAACCCGAACCGCCCGCCACCGGCTGGGAAATCCAGAACGGCGAGCTCATCTGTGTGAAGGGCGGCAAGGGCGGCGACCTCCTCTCCAAAGAGACCTTCGACAACTTCGAGTTTGCCTGGGAGTGGAAGATGCCGCCCAAGTCGAACAACGGCGTGAAGTATTTCATCACCGAGGAACGCGCCGGGGCCATTGGCCATGAGTATCAAATGATCGATGACTCGCTGGTGAAAGATCATGCCGAATCCAGCACCGCCGCCTTCTACCTCGTGGTCGCGCCGGATGCGGCCAAGAAGCAGGTCAAGCCGTCCGGGGAATGGAACCAGTCGCGCATCCTGGTGCAGGGCAACCACGTCGAGCACTGGCTCAACGGGGCGAAGGTGGTCGAGTATGAGCTGGGCGACCCGAAGATTCTCGAACAGGTGGCCAGGACCAAGTTCAAGGGCGTGAAAGATTTCGGCACCAAGATTCGCGGCCACCTGCTGCTGACCTACCACAACGACGAGTGCCGCTTCCGGAACTTGAAAGTGCGGGAGCTGGCAGCGAAGTAGCCGGCCCTTCTGTTTGCGAAGCACGCGCAGCCCGGCGCGAGCGAATCGTTACTTCTCGACCTTGGTCAGGTGAAACCGCGCGGCGACCTCGTCCAGCATCACGGTCAGGATACGCCGGAAGTCCCGTTGCTGGGTGTGCAGCATCCAGCCCAACCACAACGGCAGCACCCAGACGAGGTGCAACCAAGGCAGAAGCGTGCCCACGGCGGCTGAAATCATCAGCACTAGGCCGGTCGCGGACCAGAAGGTGACCTTCCCGAGCAAGCTCCAGCCCGTGGTCAGCCGGCAGCGGAAAAGCTGCTTGCCGCCCTGGTGCAGCTCGGTGGCGGTGATCAGTTGCAGCCGGCACCAGCGGCTCCCGTAGATTTCCACATCATACTCGCTCCAGCCGTTGTCGGTCTTGTTCTGCCAGCCCTGCTTGTCGAGCTCCCGCAGGATCGCCCCGAGGAACTCCATGCGGTCCACGGCCCAGTCCGCCCAGTAACCCGCCCGCTCAAACCGGTCGCGGCTGCGCTTCAACGTCAGCGTCTCCAGCGTCTCGTGGGCCGAGAGCGGCGTCTGCTGGAGCAGCAGGCGCTCCGAGTAGCGTGCCCAGCCGCGCACGATGGGCTGGATGAGGAACAGCAGAGCCACCAGCGGCTTCGACCAGAACGTGCGTTTGGCCTTGGGAATCTCCGCCTGCGCCCCAGCCACCAGGCAGAGCACCACGGAGACAAAAGCGCTCGCCACACCGAGCGGAAGGAGCAGCGGGAACTTCACGCCCACGCCGGCCAAACCGAGCGTCATCAGCGGCAGCGTCACCACCACATGCCATTCCAAGCTCGTCATGAGCATCAGGAACATCGAGGGCGGCGGCGTGTAAATGGACTGGAAGAAGGCGCTGCCAAAGACGCCGTGGTAAATAATCGGCGAGCGGGTCAACACGCCGATCTTGGCCGGGGTGTAAATGCGGCCACGCCACATGCTGCTGCCGAGATCATTGAAATACTCCGGATGTTTGCGCACCAGCAGCGCCTCCGCCTCGCCATAGCCACGTTGCTGCTTCAAGTAGGCGCGCACGGTTGCGCGGCGGTAGTGCCAGACGAAGCCGGACGGACTGAAGCCGATCTTGTAGCCGCGCTGTTGGAGCCGCCAGCACACGTCCACATCGTCGCCTGCCTTGCGGTAAATGGGATCAAACCCGCCGATCTCATCCAGCGCCCACTTGTAGAACGCCATGTTGCAGCCGGGAATGTGCTCGGCGAGGCGGTCGGTGAGCATCACATGCGCCGGCCCACCGGGCGAGGCCATCACGGCGGCGGGAATCCACCCGTCTTCTGGCGGCAGGAAGTTGTGCCCGCCAATACCGGTGAAATCACTCCGCAACAAATCTCCCACGAGATAGTGCAGCCAGCCCTCGTCTGCACGGCAGTCCGAATCGGTGAAGGCCACAATCTCGCCCGTGGCGGCGTGGATGCCAGTGTTGCGGGCGACCGAGAGCCCTAGGTTGACCTGCCGGATGATGCGCATCCGTGGCCGGTCAGAAGCCGAGGCGGCTGCCTCGCCCGCCAGCGCTGGTTTTGCCTGCGGCCTTCGGTCATCGCACTCCATGCGATAGCGCTCCGCGATCTGCGCGGTGTCATCGGTCGAGCCGTCGTCCACCAGGATGACCTCGTAATTCGGATAGTTCAGCCGCTCCAGCGACGTCAGGCAGGCGGGCAGCGTCTTGCCGCCGTTGTAGCTCGCCACGACCACGCTGACCTTCGGATACCGTGGCAGGGGAAAATAGGGCGCGGTGGCAAACGCGGACTGGACCACGGCGAAAGACTCCTTGGGCTTTCGGTCCCGGGTGACCAGGCCGAAGTGCCAGTCCATGATTTCCTGTCCGTCCTTCCACCATTCGTCCGTAAAGCTGAACACCACGGTGCCAGCCACGCCGCAGTTGAAGGCCGTCTCGATCTGCCAGCGCAGCATGTCGCACTTGGCCGCCTCTCCTTCCCGCCCGGAGTCCACCCCGAATTCACCCAGCAGCAGCGGCTTGGTGTCCGCCAGCATCTGGAGCCGGGCCAGGTAGTTGTCGAAGGGCTTGGGATGATGGAGGTAAACGTTGAACGTCAGGAAATCCACGGACGGCGCGAGCAGGAACTCCGTGGGCGGAAAGTTGGCGAACGTGCAGAGGCACTCCGGGTCGATGGCCTTCGCAATCGCCACCAGTTCATCAATGAATTCCGCCACCTTCCCCGCGCCGCTCCAGCGCACGATGTCGGGCGGAATCTCGTTCACGAGGCTGTAAGCCAGCACGGCCGGATGATGCGCGCAGGCCACCACGGCCTCGCTCACCACCTTGCGCGCCGCCGCCCGCATCTCCTCGCTGTCGAGGAAGCAGCCGGTCTTCCACCAGGGCAAATCCACCAGCACCTTCAGTCCCTGGGCCTGGGCCAAATCGAGCAGCCAGCGCGGCGGCACGGTGTAGATGCGGAGCGTGTTGGCGTTGAGCGCGCGCATTTGCGCAAAGTCCGCCGCGACCTGCTCACGAGCCGGGAACCGAACGCCATCCGGGCCGGGTGCAAAGGAGCCGTAAGTCAGCCCCTTGGGATAGAACTGCTGGTCGCCCAGGCGGAAAAACTTTCCGTCCACCCGGACGCGGTTGGCTGAACTGGCAGGCGCGGACATGACAGGCTGAAGCGTTTTCAATCAGGGACGGGAGCGAGGTGGCACTGAGGGCCGTTAGATGTAGAACATCCGCTCCTTCTCAGCGCCTTCCTCGACGAGTTGTTGGAAATTAACTGCGTCGGCAGCACTCTCGACGGCGGTTCTAAGGCCTTTCCAAGCGCGATGCAGCTCCCGAGGGCAATTGCCATCCTCCAGTGCCGGGGTGTCGAAGACCGCCCCGTGAATGCTCCGCAGCACATCTCCAAGCGAGATTTGCGCCGGCGGCCGGGCCAGCAGATAGCCGCCGTCCTTGCCGCGCACGCTCTTCACCAATCCCCGCGCCTTCAGGGCGATGAGGATTTGCACCAAGTAGTTGGGCGGGATGCCGTGGAGCCGGGCCAGGTCCTCAACGCGCACCACCTCGCCGCCCGGATGCGCCCGCGACAATTCCAGCACCGCACGGGCCGCGTAATCGCTCTTCACAGACAACTTCACGTGCGCAGCGTATCAGGGCAGGTGAGCGGGGCAAGACCAGCGGCGGCGAACTTCCGCTGAACCGCATGGTTTTGAAAGCTCGCCTCGCATCCGGCTGGCCGCTATCAAACGCTGCGTGAGCAGACTCAGTGGCAAAGTGATTGTCATCCTCGGCGGCACGAGCGGCCTGGGCTTTTCCGCCGCCAGGGCCCTCGTCCGGGAGGGGGCGCGCCTCGTGCTGGTGGGACGCAACGCGGACAAGGTGCGGACGGCAGAACGCGAGCTGGGCGCGGGCGCGCTTGGCCTCACCGGCGACGCGATGCAACCGGGCACCGCGGCCGAGGCGATTGCGCTGGCGGTCCAGCACCACGGCGGCTTCCACGGTCTCTATCATGTGGCGGGCGGCAGCGGGCGACGCCAGGGCGATGGCCCGTTGCATGAGCTCACCGATGCAGGCTGGGCCTTCACGTTGAATGAAAATCTCACCTCGCTGGCTTATTCGAACCGCGCCGCTGTCCGGCAATTCCTGGCGCAGGGCTCCGGCGGCAGCGTCTTGAACATGGGCAGCGTGCTGGGCTGGTCCCCTTCCCCGCGCCATTTCGCCACCCATGCCTACGCCACGGCCAAGGCGGGCATCATCGGCCTCACGCAGAGCGCGGCTGCGCACTACGCGAAGGACAACATCCGTTTCAACGTGCTGGCACCGGCGCTCGTCGCCACCCCGATGTCGCAACGCGCGCAGGAAGACGCGGCCATCCGCAACTTCATCCACACCAAGCAGCCGCTCGACGGCGGGCGCATCGGCCAGCCGGAGGACGCGGACGGGGCGGCGGTTTTTCTCCTGAGTGACGAGTCCCGGTTCATCACGGGACAGATCCTCGCGGTGGACGGTGGCTGGTGCGTATCGGAGGGTCAGCATGAGTAGGATTCCAAAACACGAGATCCAAAGTTCCAGGTTGGCCCGGAGCGCTGGTCTCCGACCCGGCGGCTCAGCTTCCAAGCCATCAACACGCCGGGTCGGAGACCGGCGCTCCGAAGGCGGGCATCGGCCAGCTCGCCACCAGCAA